>DATMWB010000026.1:0-5857 GCA_035562735.1 Candidatus Methanoperedens sp. | reverse complement strand
TTGAGCGCCAAGATTATAGATTTCATCTGGTTTAATTTCTCGGATGAGTTTGTCAATGACTGTGGCCTCGCTAAGGTCACCATAATGAAGGAATAATTTTTTACTTTTTTGGTGAGGATCGACATAAATATGATCAATTCGGTTGGTATTGAAATTGCTGGTACGTCGGATGATACCGTGAACTTCATATCCTTTTTTGAGTAAAAATTCGGCTAAGTAGCTACCGTCCTGACCTGTAATTCCAGTAATCAAAGCTTTGGGAGATTTCATATATAGTTTGATTTACTATAACATAGGCGATTTTGAGATATAATCTTCCCATGAACACAAAAACAAAAATCTGTACGATTGGTGGTGGTACTGGAATGCCTGTAATAAACGAAGCTTTGGTTAAAGCAGGATTTAGTGGTATCAAGTCAATTGTAACTACTTTTGATAATGGAGGTGATACTGGCAGGCTGATTACTGACGAGAGAGGTCAAATATTGGCAAATTCTGATTATTGGCGTTCTTTGATTTCGTTGTGGAAAGATGGGGAACAAAAAAAGATATGGGTTGATATGCTCCGTTATCGAGATGGGAGAGCGAGAAATTTTGGTAATATCTTTTTTCAATTTATGTCAGAAAAGTCGGGTTCTTTGGCTGATGTGGATGTACTTTTTAAAAACCTTACTTTAGCTGATTTGAAGGGTGAGGTTATTCCAATATCTTTGTCACCGGCAAGCATTTGCATGGAAACAAAGAGTGGTAAAAAGTATATTGGTGAGCATTTTCTTGATGACTTAAGAATGTCGAGAGATTATGTGACTAAATTATGGCTAGATCCGAAGGTTGAGGCAAACCCAGAGGCAATCGAGGCCATGTTAAACGCTGAGGTAATAATAGTATGTCCTGGAAGTGTGTATGGTTCACTGATAACAAATTTTTTGACCAAGGGGATTTGTGAGGCATTTACCAAAAGTAAGGCAAAAAAAATCTTGATGGTAAATATTATGTCATCAGCAAATGAGGGAGATGTAAAAAACCAAAACGATTACTTAAATTTGTATAAGAAATTTTTAGATATTGATTTTGATGTTTTACTAATGGCTGACTTAAAGAAATTAGATTCGTCAAAACTTAAAAAGGTAATGGATTTTTATGATATGGAAAATTCTGAGCATATAGAATATGTAGAAGAGGCAAATAAAAATACCGTGTTGACCGATATAGCTACTATTGATGAAGTTAACTGGAGACTAAGACATAGCAAATTAAAGTTGGCAAGATTCTTTGCTAAAATGTAATAATGTCTCAGAAAAGGTTGAAAAAAATTCGTAAAGTTGAAAGTAAGGTAGTAGAGTTGGAGCAAAGAGAATATTTGCCAAACTTTTTTGAAATATTAAAAAATAATTGGAAGTATTTGGTACTTATTACAGTGCTGGGAATTTTACTTTATGCCAATGCCATGTCGGGAAATTTTGTTTCAGATGATTATGCGACTATTACTCAGAATCCACAAATTGGAGATTTTTGGTACACCATAAAACTAAACAGTTTCGCCAATTCGATGCATTTGACGAATTTTTTTGTTTATAAACTTTTTGGAAACACAAGTCCAATTCCCTATCACATTATGTCTTTAATGTGGTTTTTGGTATTTAATGTTTTGGGCTTCGTATTGATAAAACTAGTCTCGAAAAATGATTTGGTTTCAAAATTATCTATGCTTTTGTTTGTATTTCACCCAATTCATGTGGAAGCTACAAGCTGGATTGCTGGAAGAATATATTTAATTTTAGCGGTATATATTGTGGCCTCAGTAATTAATTTTATTTATTTTTTGGATACGGGGAAGTATAAGAGCTTAATCTTGAGTTTGATGTTTTTTTATTTGGCTTTTAGTACCGATAGACCGCGGCCTTTTGCAGCATTTTTAATAATAATGTTGTATGTGTTTACTATTGGATGGAAGTCGATTTATCGAAAATACGCAAAGTATTTCGGATTGTTAATATTAATAGGAATAGTGGGGGTAATTATTAGTTGGCCTTATATAAATACGAGAATTGCGGTGGTAAATGGTGGAATAAATGCCACTGATGGAATTTTTTATGATCCGCTTTTTCAATATCCAACCTCTATACCAAAGTATTTGCAACTACTCTTCTTCCCCGTTGATTTAACCCTATATCACACCATGTATGTTCTTCCTAGTTGGTTGAATTGGGCTATATTGCTGAATTATTTAGCACTAGTAATATATTTTTATTTTAAAGACAAAAGGTATTTTTGGGCTTTGAGTTTTATCTTTGTCTCTGTGGCTCCTTCTATGGCTCCAGTTAAAGTAAGCTGGTTGGTGGCTGAGCGATATATGTTTTTAGGCTCTCTTGGTTTTTGTATGTTTTTGGGATTACTTTTGGATGATCATTGGAAAAAACTAAGAATTGTCACCCCTACCCTGTTGGTTTCCTTTTTGATATTTTATGGAGTTAGAGTGGTAGCTCGTAACATTGACTGGCAGACAAATCATAATCTTTGGGTAAACACCTGTCAGGTGTCTCCAAACAGCCACAATGCTTGGAATAATATCGGAGATGACTACGACAAGCTAAAAGAAATGGATAATGCAGTCAAAGGTTTTACCCAATCAGTTTTGGTAAAGCCAAATTATGCTGATGCCTATCATAACAGAGCAAATATTTTTTATAAGTCAGGCAGACTAGATTTGGCCAGGGAATCTTATGAAATAGCTATTAGATTTACGCCAAGTTTGTATCAATCATATCTTAGTCTGGCTCAGATTGATTTATTAGAAAATAAGCCTGATTTGGCTGTTGCTCACGCTCAAAAAGCAGTTGAATATCAACCAGGGAATCCACAGCCACTTTATGTCTTGGGGGTTATTTATGTTCAAGTAGGTAAAGTAGAGGAGGGTAAAAAGATTTTTGAATCAATATTAGCTCAAATTCCAAATTATTCTCCAGCTGTTGAAGCTTTAAGGCAAGCTAAGGCTTTACCACAGAAATAATCATTGTCTCACGGTCAAATATTTTTAGTATTGGATATAAGAGTCTATATAAGGGCTTTGTTTTTAGAGACCAAAAAAGATCTAGAGGAAATTCAAAAGGAGTATATTCTATTTTAATTTTATAACTATTTCCAAATAGTTTTTTTATATTGTTTTCATTTGGAAGAAAAATATGACGTGGGGCATCAAGGTGATACCAATATTTTTGACCGATTTTAAAAGATAGAGAATTGGTGTTGGGAATGCTTATTACGAGTTTTCCTTTGGGTTTTAAAAGACTTAGGGCTTTGGTGATTGTTTTGTGAGGATCACTAAAGTGTTCAAGAGAATGCCAAAAGGTAATAACATCAAATTTTTGAGTAAATTTATATTTTAAAAAATCTTTTTGTAGAATATTTTTTTGAGAAATTTCAATTGGATTTAAATCAATACCAACACTTTTTAGACTTTTGGGGAGTTGATTGATGAATTCGCCATTACCGCAACCAATATCAAGTAAATCCCCTTTTTGGGGTAAATATTTTCGTTTTCGACGATGGTTTAGAGATACCCAAAATTTTTCTAAAAATGATGAGGCTTGCTGATAATGTTTGGGGTAGAATTTTTTATAGTATTTTGAATTTACCCCAACATCAGGGAAGATACATTGGCAATCTACGCATTTTAGAATAGTGACTTTTTCCTGACCATACTTGATACGACCATGAACATTTGAGGCAATAAATATATTTATATTTTTTTTTGAAGAGCAAAGTGGACAAATCATTAGTTTGTTTTTTGATTAATTAGTTCTCTAATCAAATTAATAGATTGTTCAATATAATTTGTTTTTTTTGATGATAATAGAAGGGTTCTTAGATAGCGAGGACTTAGATGGAAAAAGAGATTGGGGAGAATTTTATTGAAACGGTGATTTTGCTGATTGGCCCATTCTAGAATATCTACTTTATGTTTTGAAAAGCGATATTTATGAGGCATTTCTTTTATCAAAGTTGAAGCATTGAGAAGCTCGCCATACTCATCTTTGGTAAAACGATGGCTCATGTTGTCGTATATTTCAGTACCTGGATAGGGAGAAAATACATTAAAACTATTTATTTCTGAATTTAATATTTCTGCGAATTCTTCTATGTCTTTTAGATCTTTTTTTGTTTCATTGGGAAGATTTACTAAAAAATTGGCGAAGGTTCTAATATTGTGTTTATGGCAAAGTTCAAATATGTTTTTAACCATTTCAACACTAATCCCTTTTTGGATATCGATTAAAGCTTGATTGCTACCCCTTTCAACTCCAAAATCTATTTGAACGCAACCGGATTCACTCATAAGTTTTATTAAATCTTCGTTTAGGGTTGAGGCTTTTGAAGAGCAGCCCCAAAGTAATTTTAAATTTTCTTTTTTTAGGAGTGAGCAAAATTTGGTTACATTTTCTTTGTTGATAGTAAAAAGATCGTCAATAAAATAGAAAGAATCGATGTGGTAACGCTGGCGTAAAAGTTTGATTTCACTTATTAGACTTTTGGCACTTCTGACTCGGGTATAACAACCACCGCCGTTAAATTGACGTAATTTTTTGGCAACACAAAAAGTGCAAGTCGACGGACACCCTCTAGTGGCTAACAAATAAAAAGAGCGAAGAAAACAACCTCTTATAGAGTAAGGTGAGGCTTGAGTGTAGTAGTTCATGTCAATAAGGTCGTAGGCAGGATGGGAAATATAGTCTAAGTCCTTGTTGAGTGGGCGAAGGGCAGTTTTGATGGTGGTATTTTTTTTATAAAAAGCAATCCCTTTTATTTTTTCATAGGGCATTTTTTTGTGACCTAAAAGACGCTGGCAAAGCTCAAGGAGGGTTTCCTCGCCTTCTCCAATCACTTCGAAATCAATAGGGCTATTTTCTTCAGACAATAATTCATCAGGGTAGAGTGTAGGGTGAATACCACCAACAATTATTTTAATTTTTGAATTTATTTTTTTTATTTTATGCGCTAGAGAAAGGACTTCAGAATACTCTGGGGTATAACAGGTTATTCCGACAATTTTTGGGTTTTGTTTTTTTACCTGGTCTAAAATTTCTAATTCAATTTCGGCGAATTTTTGGGGTAAGGAATCAAAGAAGCTCTGGTTTCTTATTACTTCCTTTAGAGTTATATCAATAATTTTTACCGACAATTTTTGTCTTTTTAGATGACCGGCAAGATAAATTAGAGCCATGGGGGGGCGATAGTGGTTAACAGAACGCGATGGTGGTGACAAGAGTAAAATATCAGCCATTAAATATTTGAGAATAAATGTTTTTGGCGCGTATATCTAAATTCCAAACTTCTCTGACAAGTTTTAAGGCAGCTGTTGAGGTTTTTTTATAAAGTTTTTCATCTGTCAAAAGATTTAAAATATTTTTGGCAAAAAGAGAAAAATCTCCAGAAGGTGTTTTTATCATGCCGCTGGGGTAATAAGTTTTTAGAGCTTCAAGATCAAAGGAAACTCCTGGTAATCCCCACGCCATAGCTTCTGCTGCGGCCATGCCACCGCTATCGTATATAGCAGGGTGGACAACTATTTTTGAATCCTTAAATATTTCATATTTTTTCTGTCCTGTTTGGAAGCCAAAAAGAACAATGTTTTTGGTAAGTTTTTGTTTTTTTATTTTACTTATAAGACTTTGTTCTAACTGGCCATCCCCAATAATAGCTAGTTTTGCAGTGGGTTTTTTTGCAACTACATACTTCCAGATATCAACCAGTTCTAAAACTCCTTTTTGTGAATGAAGTCGACCTTGAAAAACAGCATCAAAGTGTCGTTTCGAGACATCTTTGATACTTTTGGATTTAAGGTATTTTTCTGACTCTG
>DATMWB010000025.1:0-49319 GCA_035562735.1 Candidatus Methanoperedens sp. | reverse complement strand
GTGTTTTTTTAGATTTAGCCATGGAGCTATTTTAATCGATGTGACCGAAATTAGCAATTAATTAATAAAACGATTTGTGAGAATACTTTTGGCAACAGTGTCACAGAACAATTCGGTACCAAGATTGGAGGGGTGGAGGTGATCACTTGAACTAATTAGCTGAGGAAGACCATTTTGACCAAAAAGACTTGGATGAAAAGCATCGGCAAGAGCAAAATTATTTTTACTGGCAAAATTAATTATGTTTTGGAGATAGAGCTTGATAGTATTCGTCTTTTCGACTTTTTCTAGAGCGGAAAAGTACATATTTTTAATGCCATTACCGAAGCTAATAGAGTCAGGAGCAATAGTGGCAGCAAGGATAATTTTTGTATTTGGAAGTTGTTCTTTTATAGTGGAGGTGAGCTCTTTTAGAGCTTGGGTTTGACGGTCTATTCCCGATTGTGAATTACCAAAGTTGTTGTAAGCGAAGGATTCAATCAAAATGATGTCAGGATTTTGGGAAATAATAGAAGGATTACTACTATTTTTGTAGGTGGTGGTTTCAGTTAGACGTTTCTTTGCTGATTCAATGTTGGTAGAACCATAGCCGTATTTGAGGAGATTAACTTTTGTTTTTGGAAAATATTGTTTGAAAGAGAGCTGACAAGTATCCAATGATAGCGTGTCAATCATAGAATCACCCAGTAAAACAAGGTTAATGGTGTTGTAAAAAGTGTTGCTTGTATTTACTCCTAGAACTTGTGGAGAAGGAGTGGGAATAGTTTTGACAATAGAGATATTTGGAGTTGTGGGGGTGAAACTAACTGGGTGATATGTTTCAAGCAATTGATAATATAGAGGAAAAAATACAGGTGGCATGTTTAGAGATCGCGATATTTTTTAATTTGTTTTTCTAGTTGATCTTCTAAGTCGATGAGTGCAGATTCAAGAAATTTGTGTGTTGTTTCAGAGAATATTTCTTTTTTTCCTGGAAGAAGCATGTCAAAGCGAAGATGAATATTTTTTAGTTTATCGTATTCGATACGCAACATGGCTGTTTTCATTTCAGGGGCAAAGGTGATGAGGAATTTTTCAAGTTTTTGGTTGACTTTTTCGTCAACTAATTTTTTAACATTGTCTGTGAGTTCAAAGTTGTCGCCAGTGATTTGAATATTCATAGTAATTAAGGATAACATTAATAGGCCAAAAATTAATTCAAATTGATATAATCAGAAGAATTAAGGAGGGTGGGCAGGACGGTAATGCGCTAGTTTTGAAAACTAGTGTCCGTAAGGACTAACAGGTTCGACCCCTGTACCCTCCGCAAAATATACAATCTTATTGTAAAATATAGTCCGTAAATGCCTGGATAGCTCAGTTGGTAGAGCATCCCCTTGGTAAGGGGAAGGTCATGGATTCAAATTCCATTCCAGGCTCAAGTAAACAGGAGTACTTTTCAAATTCACAGAATTTTTATTTGGGGGCTTGCTAAAAATATTAACTCCTACTAAACTAGTCGTAGTATGAAAAAACAAAAGATATATTTGGACTATGCAGCGACAACTCCAGTTGATCCAAGAGTGGTTAAGGTGATGATGCCTTATTTTAATCAAAATTATGGAAACTCGATGTCGTTACATGAGTATGGTTTCAAATCATCCGAAGCTGTAGAAAGATCTCGAACAATAATTGCCAAAGCTTTGAATGCGAGTGATGATGAGATTGTGTTTACTGGCAGTGCCACTGAAAGTAATAATTTGGCCTTAAAAGGTTTGGTTGAGGCAAATCCAAACAAAAGAAAATTGATTATTTCATCAATAGAACATGATTGTGTGAGAAATAGTGCAATTTGGCTTAGAGGAAAGGGGTATAAGGTGGTGATGCTTTCGGTCGATAAAAAAGGTTTTGTTGATTTTGAGGAGTTAAAAATGGAAATTGATGATGATACTTTGGTGGTTTCCATAATTCATGGAAGTAATGAAATGGGGACAATTCAGGATATAAAAAAAATAGGTGAATTGTGTCGAGATAGAGGAGTTTACTTTCACACCGACGCTTCGCAAAGTTTTGGAAAGGTGGTAATTGATGTGAAGGATATGAAAATTGATTTATTGACTGCTTCCTCTCATAAAATCTATGGACCTAAGGGAGTAGCAATTTTATATGTCCGTGATGGAATTAAGATAAATCCAATTATGCATGGAGGTGGACATGAAGGTAATCTTCGATCCTCGACAGTAAACGTGCCGGCAATTGTGGGTATGGGAAAGGCCGTTGAGTTGTGTGTTAAAAATATGAAAGCTGAGAATGAGAGGTTGACAAAACTTCGCGATAAATTAATCAAAGGAATTTTATCTACAATTAATGATTGTTGGTTAAATGGCGATGAGAAAAGAAGGCTGTCAAACAATGTAAATATTTCTTTTGAGAGGGTTGAGGGAGAATCTATTCTAATGGAATTAAGTAATAGGGGAATTATGTGTTCGACCGGTTCTGCATGTTCTTCAAACAATTTGGAGCCCAGCCATGTTTTGCTAGCCATGGGGTTAAGTTCACCAGAAGCTCATGGCTCATTGCGTTTTAGCTTGGGTAGATATACTACTGAGTCAGAAATCAATTATATGTTAAAAACATTACCAGTTGTGCTTAAAAAAATGCGCAAAATGTCACCTTTTAAGACCCTTTGATAAAACAAGGTAAAAATAATTATGATAAGAAAACAATTTTCCTATTCAAAAAAAGTATTAGCTCATTTTAGAAAACCACATAATTTAGGTAAAATTAAAGATGCTGACGGTGTTGGTGAAGTGGGAAATTTGTCATGTGGAGATGTAATGAAACTTTATATAAAAGTTGATAAAAATGTAGTTAGTGATGTGAAATTTGAGACTTATGGATGTGCGGCAGCTATTGCCACAAGTAGTATTATTACGGACTTGGTAAAAGGTAAGACGATAGAACAAGCTTTAGCGATGACAAATAAGGATGTTATTGATTCTCTTGATGGATTGCCGCCAATTAAAATTCATTGTTCCCTTTTATCAGTGGATGCACTCAACGAAGCAATTTATGATTTTTTGAAAAAGAGTAAGAGTGAAATTCCGGATTTTTTGGAAAAAAGGCATTTGAGAATGATAACTTTGCAAAAAATGGAAGAACAGGGACTGGCGCACTAGGCTCTTTTTGATAAAATTGCAGTTATAGAAAAGCAGAAAGTTGTTTCATGTGAAATCGTGGATACGGTGTCTAAACAGGCATATGTAATTTACTTTGGCAGAATTTCCCAAAAAAGAATTAATGAACTGTTGGTTGAAATAGCAAAGAATGGGGTGGATGGTCGATCGGTGGTTGATGTAAGTTATTTACCGGAATTTTTGGCGAGAGAAAATTTGAAGATTGAATGAGCCTGAAGTCAGACTCGGACTGACGACCTGCTGTTTACAAAACAGCTGCTCTACCAACTGAGCTATTCAGGCAAAAAATATTGTTATCAGGCAGATAACTAGGGAATTATATCAAAATCGAGTTCCTGATAAGATATAGATATCTAAAAATGATAAAAAAGAAAATATTGGTGTTGACTGACAATTTACCTTGGGGCCACAGATCAATTGCTAAAGCAATTTTTGGGGCTTTAAAAGAAAAGGAAAAAGAGGGTGGAATTGAAGTAAAGTATGTTGAAATTAAAGCTGAAGTAGGGATGTCAAATGATTTATATACTTTTATGTATCGTTTTTTTCCAAAATCAAATAGGTTGATGACTAGGTTGTCGGAGGATAAAAGGCTGAGGGCAATAGTACACAGATTATCAGAATTGAATTTACCAAGAATAAAAAAGGTGGTGTCTGGGTATAAACCAGACTTGGTTATTTCCTGTTATTGGTTTCACAGTCATTCATTACAGCTGTGGAGAAAGAATGAAAATGTAAATTTTAAGTTATGGTCAGTTATTGCAGACCCGTGGACAATAACTCCAGCAACAGTGGTTCCAGGGATAGATTTAACCTTGGTGTATGATGAAGTGGGTGAGAAAGCGGCAAGAAAGTACGGATTAAAAGAAGAAATATTGAAATGTGGCTGGTGGGTAAGAGGGGAGATGTACAAGAGTACAGATAGAAAAGTTGCTAGGCAAAAATTAGGAATAACAGATGATAGACCAGTAATATTTATAGGAGGGGGAAGCTTGGGAACAAATTCTTTGACAAGATTGTTGCCAGCACTAATGACTATTGAAACGAAATGTGCATTTATTTTCAATACGGGTACAGATAAAATTTTACATTCGACAATTGAGCAATATGTGAGATTGCTGGAGAGATTGAAACTGGGAAAGGAAATATATGTAAAGAACCTAGGTTGGATTGAAAATATGGCTGAGGTGCTGAAGGCTTCGGATATCGTCTTTGGTAAAGCTGGACCTAATTTTATGTTTGATGTTGTGGCCACTGAAAGACCAATGGTGGCAATAACCCATATTGGTGGTCAGGAAGATGGAAATATTGAAATTATAAAAAAGAAGAAGCTTGGATGGGTCAGAGAAAGACCTGGAGAGGCAGCTCAATTTTTGTCGGAGTATCTAAAAAAGCCAAAATATTATGAAAAGATGTATATAGAAAGTATACGTAAAGAAGCGAAAAATAATCAGATGACGATGAAGAAGATTTGGGAAAGGGTAAAAGAGGAATTATTGTAACTGCATCGAGATTACTCGATGTCTTGTCTTTAGGCAAAATTTCGTCGCCTGAGGCTTGAAATTTTATCTAAAGAAGAGAAAATAAAATGGCCTGCCAAAAGTGAGGGCTTCGATAGTGGCTTTTCCACGCTAGAAAAAACGTGGGGAGAACTAGTTAATAAAGGCAAAGCCGATACTAACAAACATCCTCCTTTATATTAGGTTAGCTAGAAAAAACACCTTCTCAAAGATCGCTTTCAGCAGGTTGTATAATTATAACATCAAGACAAAAAATACTTGATGATTTTTCGCACTGAAAAATAACTATTTATATCTTGAAATAACATCGAAGTACAAAAGTTTTGTATTTTTGAAAAACTATGATTACAGTTTCAAAAAAAGTTGAGTACAGTATTGTGTTTTTATCATTTTTGTCGCGAAACAAGGGTAAAAATATTTCATTGACTGAGGCTGCAAAAAAATTGCGTTTACCGTATAGATTTTTAGGTCAGTTGGCATCCTTGTTGAAGGCAAATGGTTTGATAGAGTCACGAGAAGGGAAGAGTGGCGGATATAGATTGAAGTCTCAGTGGGAAAAAAAATCTCTTTTTGACTTACTTGAAGCCTTAGATGAGAATAAGCCAATAGTAAATTGCTTGGGTGGTAGGGGGTGTATTAGAGTAGACAATTGTAGTTTAAAAAAGATTTGGGAGAAGGTTGAGAAAAGTTGGTATTTGGAGTTAAAAAAGGTAAAATTGAGCGAGATATAAATTTATAAATAGAAACTAGAGATTAGGTTCTAGAAACTTGAAAAAATGGTAGATAAAAAAATAAAACAAAAGATAACCAAAAATACTCTTATTATGGAGATTGTGGAAAGATATCCGAAAGCCGCTGAAAAGCTGATGACAAAGTACAGTTTTCATTGTATTGGTTGTAGTTTATCGGCGATGGAGACTATATCTGAGGGTGCAGCGGCACATGGGATGTGTCGGGGCGAGATTGTAAAAATGGTTGAAGACTTAAATAAATCGGCTAATAAAGAAGATGAAGCCCGAAAGAAAAAATAGGGTTAAGAATACGAGTAAGAAGGCCAGAGACAATAAGTAGGGCAATTAGTATAAAGCCGTAACGTTCGAAGGCATGTTCAATATTGATGGAAGTTTCCTGCGGGAGAAGGTTTAAAAGAATTTTGGAACCGTCAAGTGGCGGTATTGGAAAGAGGTTAAAAATGCCCAGATAAAGGTTGGTGTAAGTAAGGATGTATGCTAGGGAACCTGGGAAACGCGAAAAAATTATGGCTAACAGAAAATTACTTAGCGGACCTGCAAGGGAGACAATTATTTCATCGCGACGGGGATGTCTAAAATTATAAGGATCAATCGGAACTGGCTTTCCCCAGCCAAAATGGGCTATAAACATCATTAGAGTTCCGAGCAAGTCGAGGTGGGCTAAGGGGTTAAGAGTAAGACGGCCATAAGCTCGGGGGGTTGGGTCACCCAATTTATCGGCAGCAAGAGCATGAAAAAATTCATGAATGGTTATAGCAATTAAAAGTGATATAAGGACAATTATGTTTTCCATATTTAAATCGAGGTCTTGTTTTGATATAGTATACCCTATGACTAAATGTAGTTTATGCGGTAAAGGAACAGCAATTGGACGCAATCGTTCCCACGCTCAAAATAGAACTTCAAGAACTTTTAAGGCGAATGTACAAAAGGTAACCCTAAATGTTGGTTCGGCTAAAATCAGCGGAGTGTATTGTAGTAAATGCTTGAAGAAAATGAAAGGCGAAATTAAAAAAACGGCACTTAAATAAGCACCGTTTCTTTAATTGAAAAGAAAAACTATTTTTTAGCTTTTTTCTTAGCAACTTTTTTAGCAGTTTTTTTCTTAGCTACTTTTTTGACTGCTTTCTTAGCAACTTTTTTCTTAACGACTTTTTTGACAGGTTTTTTTGCTTTTTTTACGGGCATGTTTGTTCCTCCTTTATTAAAATTAAAAAGGATTTTAAATTTTTTGTCAAACAAAAATGTCCCTGATTATGCGATAAATTTATGATGTTTTAGATTAAAAAATCATAAATATATATATTTTTTTCAAAAAACTCTATATATAAATATTCCTATTTATAGGTATTATTTATATATTATTTTTTGTGATAATAGAATAATATTTTTCTATTTCACTCCAACTAGTTTTATTTTTTCCCTCAATTTGGACAATAATTGGTATGAGTTCAGTTTTGTTTTGACCTAGTTTTGCAGAAAATATTTTCATTCTAAAAATGTCATGGTTAATATTTTCCACAAAAGTCCAAGCAATTGGTGATGGACTTAGGGCTCTGACAAAGGCTTCTATTTTATTTACGTTCCAAGACCAATCTATTTTTGCCCCATCCTTTGACATTTTTGGATAATAACTTTTTTTAGAATGGTCTTGTGGAAGAAGAGATTCGGGAGAGGAAATATAAGATTCTAGAACTGACTGAAGATTGGAGGAGGCAATGGAAAATGCTTTTTGATAAAAGGAATCAGCGGTTTCGACCGGGGTGATATCAAAAAAAATTTGGGTGATGATAGGACCATGGTCGGGAAGGGGGTCGATTTGAAAAAAAGTGACACTACTTTTTGTCTCACCATTAATAATTTGCCAAGGACCGGGGGTAGCACCACGGTACTTTGGGAGGGTTGATGGATGGATGTTGATTATTTTTAGCGGAAAAATATTGATGGTTTCCTCATCAAAAAAGGGTGGTCCAAAGGCGAGACAGAGGGCTATATCGGCTTTGAAATCGCGAAGTTTGTTTTTTACTTCTGGAGTAAATTCTTCGATTTGAAGAAGGGGGAGGTTGTGGTCATGACAATATTTGACGACGGGGTTGGGAGTGATTTTTTGATCCCTTCCAAAGGCTTTATCAATTTTTGAAACAACCGAAATCAGTTTGAAGCTGGAAATTTGAGTTAATTTTTCTAAAACTGAGAGGGAATATGATGAGGCGCCAAAAAAGACTATTTTTGTCATGTGTAATTATATCTTTAGTGACGAGTAGATGTAAAAACTCGATTTTCAGTAGCTAGCTTTTTTGCATCAGCATCGATGTAGATTGGTATGGGAGCTTTTACATTATCTCGGGGTTTAAATTCAGTCGCGCCTTCGATTACTTGATATTCACTGGCTAAAGCAAACCTAGTAGTGACTTTTTTTGCTAAATCAGAAAGCAAAATGCCTTGTTGGAAATCCTCACTAAAGAGGTGATAAACACCATTATATTTTTGAGGGTCTCTGATAAAGAGTTGAATGTATTTTAAGTAATCTTCGATGTAAATAGGAAACCGAGTGGCATCAATCCTAATTCTGAAATAGCCATTATTTTCACCAAGAGCAACGAAGCCAAATCCAGAGCCCAAAACAAGATCGGTGACAGGAATAGCAGTAGGCGAGGTGCAGCGTTCGAGCACTTTTTGTCTGGCGATAATTTTAGTTTTTCCATAAATAGAGGTGTCTTTGGCAAGAGGTTTTGTATCTTCGGTACAAATGGTGCCGTCTTGGTATCCAGATAATTCATTGATGGTTCCTGGATAAAGGAGGGGAATGCTGTATTTTGAGGCAGCTTTAATGAGATTTTCAGTACCCATGACATTGGTTTCATAGGCTAACTCGGGTTTATCTTGGCACAATTTTTCTTGAGCTAGACCGGAAAAATTTATTATGGCACT
Source organism: Candidatus Methanoperedens sp. (assembly GCA_035562735.1). GTDB lineage: Bacteria > Patescibacteriota > Microgenomatia > UBA12405 > UBA12405 > UBA12158. The sequence goes on along the minus strand of DATMWB010000025.1, from coordinate 40,943 downwards.
TGGACTTGAGGATTCAATAACTTTGTTTACATTTTCTGGATTTCTAATATCGCAATAAATTAGTCCATTTTTTTGATGTTGAAAATAAGTACCGGTTAGATTGAACTGATGGGTATCTTGCAAACCTCTTAAGACCATACCCCCAACACCACCTGAGGCACCAAGGACTAAAATATTTTTCCTTTCTTGGTTCATTGGCGGATTTTATCATGTTTTTGGTAAAATAGACTATGAAACGTGAAATAGTAATGTTTCCAAGTAAGGTCTTGAGAACAAGGACAGAGCAAATAATAAGAGTTGATGAAGAGTTTCTTAGGGAAATTGAGATATTAAAAGAGATGTTGGAGGCTTCTGAAAATGGGGCAGGTTTGGCGGCACCTCAGATTGGGATTTCGAAAAGTTTTTTGGGAATAAAAGAAGGAGAAAAAGTTAGGATATTGATTAACCCGAGGCTTGAGGCTTCTTTTGGGGAAAAGGTATATCCAAAGATAATTGATAATGAAGGCAATGAGAGTGATTTCCTTGAAGGATGTTTGTCTTTTCCTGATTTGTATGGGACGGTAAAGAGATATTTGAAAATTAAAGTTAGTTGGGAGGAAATAATAAATAAGAAACTAGAAACAAGAAACGAGATTCTAGAGGGATTCGGGGCTATTGTGTGGCAACATGAAGTAGACCATCTTGATGGAGTTTTATTTGTGGACCATATTAAAAGAGAGGGTGGAAAATTTTATTCTTGGGTAGGAAAAAAGAAAATAGCAGCTGATGTTAACGCGACTTTGGGGAGAGAGAAATAATTTTTTCTAAATAATTTTTCGCATCGGTATTGGTTGGAGCATATTGGAGAGTGATTTCAAAATATTTTTTTGCTTTGTCATAATTTTTGTCGTTAAAATACCTTTCGCCAAGGGCAAAGGAGGCGTGGTCGTAGTTTGGTTTTAGGAGTAAGGCTTGTTGATAATTTTTTATAGCTTCTTCATTTTTTGAAGCAGCTTCATAAAACTTACCTAAAAGGTAAAATATTTTGGCATCACTAGGAGCAAGTAGGGATGATTTTTCAAGAGCGTCAATGGCGTAGGCAAAATAAGAGGGGTCTTTTGCTGATAATTCAGAAAATAATTGAGCTCTTTCTTTCCATAAATTTGTAGAGGCTGGAGAGAGGGTGAGGGAGATGTTTGAATGGTTTACTGCAAGAGCGACTTGGTCGTTTTTTGAGGCAATAGAGGCGGCTAAGCTGTGGTATATGGCTTCTTTTGGTCGGAAATATATTGAGAGATTGATGAATTGCTTGGCGGTTGCAAATTGTTGCTTTGTTAAATATGTTTGAGAATGATTGTAAGCAATGTCGGCAATTAGAAAAGATAAGACTTTAAAGCCAAGGAACAAAAAACAAAAAACAAGGATAATAAAAAATAATTTTGCTTTAGGTTTTTGATCTGCTTTTGATGGTGATTCGGGAGGGGAAAAGATGGGTAAAAGGAAAAAGAAGAGGGACGTAATAACGACTGAAAAACCGGCAAAGTTTGTTATAAGAATTGAAATAAAAGAGGTAAGAATGGCGATGTTGAAATCTACCCCCTGCCCCTCCTTTGAAAAAGGAGAGGAGAAAATTCTTTTTATCAAAAAAATTATTATAGTAATGATAAAGAACATATATGAAATGAAGCCGAGTGTGCCAGTGGTGGCAAGGTAGTTTAGGTACTCATTGTGAGCTTTGTTGTAAAGAAAATCCCATTCAGAAGTTAGGTTGTGAGCGGCAGGTCTTGTCCAATAGTAGGTGTATGCAAAAGATTCGGGACCAGTGCCAAAGAGGGGAAAGCGTTTCCATAAATCGACAGAACCAGCCCAAACAATTTTTCGAATATCTTCACTGGGGGTGATGTTTAATGTGCTTGTTTGAGTGGTTGGTGGTACTAATTTTTGAGGAAAAAAGTAATCTTTGATAGGGTTAGATATAGTTAGAGAAGTAGATAAGAAGATAAGTAGTAGAGGAATAAGAGTTTTAAAATTAGTCCTTTGAAAGAGCTTAAGGATAAAATAAATACCTATAGAAATAACTGCGGCGAGGATACCGGATTTTGATTTTGTAAAAAGTAAACACAGGTAGTAATTAGTAATTAGTAAGAAGTAAATAGTGGATTGGAATTTTGACTTTGAATTTAATAATTTATTTATAGCGAAAGGGAGGAGAATACAGAGGTAGGCAGCGAGCCAATTTGGTTGTCCAAGTGTTGAAAAGACTCGTGATTGGACATCTTGGACCCAGAGGTGTTTGTCAATTCCAAAGTGCTCCAAGATCCCGTAACTAGAAACTAGAAGACCAGAAACAAGAATGGAATTGATTAATTTATTGATAAATTTGGGATTTAGATATTGGGGAAGGACAAAAAATAAGATAGAGAAGGAAGCCAATGACAAAAGTCCACCATTGAGACGAGAGTAATATCCAAAGAGAGAAGTGTGGATGTCGACTGAAAAAAAGGTTGAAATTAGTTGAGTGGAGAAGAAGACTAGTAATGGAATATTTAATTTATTTTTTGAGAATAAGGGGACTTTGCCCTTGAGCCAATTTAATAAGTGAAAGAAGAGAATGGTGAGGGTGATGAAATAAACAAAATACATTTTCGGAACTTCAAAAAGTTCGGAGGTAAGTGGTGTAAAAATTAGCGGGGTGAAAAAGAAGAGATTAAGATATAAAAATTGAATGATTGATATAACTTTTTTCATTTAGATAAACATAGTATAGCGTGATACAATTTTTTTAGAAATTTATGTCAATTGATGTCATTTCTCCAGGGGTTGACGCAGTCAATAAATTAATTAATGAGGTACCCAAAAAACTTGTTCCAGGTGAATATCATAGAGTTCCAAAAGATGGTGTGTATTATTTTGGTAGGTTACGTGGATTGAACGATGATGAAATTCAAAGATATAGAGAGGCAAAATATAATAATTGGGATGGTAGGTTAAGAGAAGAAGGTGAAGCGGGTGATGAAAATTTGGCCAGGAAATTTGCACATGACGCTCTGGAAAGGGCTGATCAAGTCGGAATGGGGGTACCAAAAGTGCTCATGAATGGAAAAATTTTAGGAGAAAGGCGTATTTATTTATTGGATTGTATGGCTGCCGGTGAGGAAATTGATGAAAATATATTTAAATATGGAGAAGTTGTGGGTAAGGGAGGGAAAGTAAAGATTCATGCTTTCAGACAAGGTGAAAAAGGATTAAGAGTTGGACAATTTCGGGCAGAAGCCATGGCGGGACTTTTTGAGGATGTAGCAGCTGGTGTGGCAGATGATTTTCCTCCGGGAGACAAGATAAAGGGTCTTGATGTAATTTTTTTACCCTATAAAATAAGGGCTTTTCATTGGGGTGGGGTAATAGTTATGCCTGAGGAGTCGGCTGCAGATATTGGTGCACACGATGGCATGTTTATGGGTGTGGCAGTTCATGAGATGGTTCATGCCGTTGCTTATGAAAGATATGGAAATTGTGCCGTACCAGGTTTAGTTGAAGGTGCGGCAGTAGCTTTTGCCAGAAGATATGTTGAGGGAATTTATGGCAGAGATGTACGAAATGGTGAATATCCATTGCTTCAAAGAGGTTTAAGAGACATATTTGAAGAAAGACCTGAGGGTGACTTTTCAAAAGTTATGTCCCCAACAAAATTATATGATTTTGCGGAAAAACATGGTTTTGACAAGCCAGCTAGGTCTTATGAATTTTCTTATCCATATGGGGCAGCTTTTTTCGAAGTATTTGTAGGTTATCAGATGGATGAACGTCATCTCTCTTTTGATGAAGCGAAAGTTGAATTTTGGAAATTGTATGAAGGTTGCTGTGGTGAAGTCCGAAATCCCGGAACCGGAAAATTGTTGGCTAGACATGGGGTGAGAGAAGATGGAGTTGGATCTGATGAGATACTAATGGCCGGTTTACTAAATCTGGATTATTTTAAAGGTAAGGGGGGTGAGGCCGGAAAGTTGTTAGATGCAGTTCCAAGAGAATTGGCAAAAATGATGAAGGGAGAACATACCCTGCGAAATAGAGATGGGCAATAAGATAAAACTTGCTATACTGATGGAGTGAAGTGGTGGTCAAATTTTATTGCAAATTTTTTTTGGGAGATAGGGGTTGATTTGGGAAGTAGCAGTATTAAAATTTATACCAGAGGTAAGGGAGTAATTGTTGATGAGCCTTCAATGGTGGCAAGACTAAAAAAACGGAAAAATGGAATTCATAAGTTATTAATCTATGGCCTTAGAGCAAAAGAAATGATAAATAGAGAACCAAAACAAATCGAGGTGGTGGCGCCAATTAGTCGGGGAGCAGTTGCTGATTTGGTGACGGCTGAAGCTTTGGTGGCATATTTTATGAAATTAACAAATGAAATTCCTAGTTCTTATCCAAAGTTTTTGAAACCAAGAGTGATTGTGGGAGTCCCTGGGACTATTAGTGATGTTCAAAAAAGGGCTTTTCGTTCGATTTTTTCCCAGGTGGGCGTATCGAGGGTAATTTTGATAGAAAGTGGAGTCCTGGGGGTATTGGGAAGTGGTTTTAAGTTGGATGAAAGTGGGGGAGTTTTGTTTTTGGATATTGGTGGGGGAAAAACTGAAGCTAGTTTGGTTTCTATGGGTGGAGTGGTGATAAGTCGAGGCCTAGAAATGGGGGGTAATGATTTTGATGAATCAATAATTAATTATGTAAAGATGAAATATGGACTGTTGATTGGAAAAAACACGGCAGAAAAAGTGAAAATAGATATGGGTGGGGTCATCAGAGGAAGGGATTTGGAAAGCAATTTACCTAAAAGTATTCGTTTAAGGGTGGAAGAAATAAGAGAGGCGACGGCTTTGAATGTAAAAAGAATTGTAAACTTGGTGAAAGTAGTTTTAGATGAGATGCCAACGGAAATGACAGATGATGTTTTAAAAAGAGGGGTCATTATGTCAGGTGGTGGATCGCTTTTTCCGGGTATAGATAAACAGATTGAAGAAGAAATAAAGATAAATGCTTTGGTTGTTTCAAACCCTACTTATGGGGTGGTAAAGGGAGAAGGTGAATTGTTGGAGAATGATGATTGGTTTCAAAGAATTAAATTAGTTTCTAGTATGAACTAAAAATGAAGTATTGGTGGTTACAAGCGGCTTTAGTATTGAGTTTTGGTGTTTTATTGGTGACGGTTATTAAGCTTAATGTAATTAAGGGTAATTACTATCGTGATATGGCCTTGAATAATAGGGTAACTAGAATTGGAATTCCGGCAGAGAGAGGAAAAATTTTAGACAGAAAGGGAAGGACAATTGCAGACAATGTAAATTTTGATGAAGTGATTAGACGATATTATCCATATGGAGAGGCGACCTCAAATGTGACCGGTTATTTGGGCAGTGTTAATCAAGATGAACTAAAAAATGGGAAATGTGGTCGAGACTTACACAATCAAAGTGTGGTGGGTAGAGCTGGGGTTGAGAGTGTAATGGATTGTGAGTTGATGGGTGTTGATGGCTATAAATTAGTGGAGGTAGACGCAACTGGTAAAAATAATCGGGATTTGGGACAAATGGACGCAATAAGAGGAAAAGATGTCATTTTGAGTATTGATGCTTATTGGCAAGATAAGATCTATAAGCTTCTTGAGGGAAAAAAAGCGGTGGTGGTAGTGAGTCAGCCGGAAACAGGAAAAGTTTTAGCGCTGGTGTCTTCTCCAAGTTATGATGCAAATAATTTTAATTATAGCTATGACAAAGATACGATTAAAACCTATCTTGAAGATACTGGAAATTTACCGATGCTCAATAGAGCTATTGGAGCAAAATATCATCCAGGTAGTGTATTTAAGCCTTTGGAGGCATTGGGGGCTTTGGAGGACGGGACAATTGAAGGGAGTACATTATTTGAAGACACTGGGGTTATTAAAATTGGTGATTATGAATTTAATAATTGGTTGTGGACAAAAAGAGGGACAACCGATGGAATGGTTGATGTGGTGAAGGCGTTAAAGAGATCAAATGATATTTTCTTCTATAAATTAGGTGAGGAGATGGGGGTCGAGAGAATAAAGTTTTGGGCGACAAAATTTGGATTGGGGGCGACGACAGGAGTTGAATTGCCAGGGGAGGTGAGTGGTTTGATACCAGACGATAAGTGGAAAAGAGAAAATATGGGGGAAAGGTGGTATCTTGGGGATACATACCATTTGTCAATTGGTCAGGGAAATTTGACAACAACTCCACTTCAAATAAATCAGATGACAAATATAGTGGCTACAAAGGGGCAAAAATGTACGATGAGTATTTTGGAGAATAGCCTAGTAAAATGCGTTGAGCTAAAAGCGAAACCAAAGAATTGGGATTTAGTAATAGAGGGTATGAGAGAGGCGTGTGATAGTGGCGGAACCGCATGGCCACTTTTTAATTTTAAAACGGAAATTGCCTGTAAAACTGGTACGGCTGAATTGGGTGATGGTAGCAAAGATACCCATGCCTGGTTGACTGCTTTTGCGCCTGCGCAAAATCCTGAAATATCTATCACTGTTTTGGTTGAAAGAGGTGGAGAGGGAAGTGATGTGGCGGCACCAATAGTGGGAGATATTTTAAAAGAGTGGTTTAATGAAGAAAATACCGTGGTGCCAAGATATCAAACAACCCCGACGCCATAAGATAAATTAAACCCCCTGCATCCCCCTTGATGAAGGGGGATAGAACTTTTTATATATAAATAAAATTATAAAAAATAAAAATTGACCCACCTCCTAACCCCCCAGGGAGGGAGGGGAAAACCTTTATATAAAATACATAACTAGTTTTTCAATTAAAAACATTTTTTAAAATATACTATTTAATGAGGGGTTATTATTTGAAAATTGAAATATGAAAAAAGTGGCAATTGTAGGGAGTAGGTATATGAGTGGGTACGGAAAAGAGGTAATTGAAGAAATAATAATTTTCTTGAGAGATAAAGCGGAAGCGGTGACAATAAAAGTTATGGGGTGTAACAATGAAGTGATAAGAAAGTGTCAGGAACTAAAACTAATATACAAAGTTTTTGAGGGTAAAGATTTTGGAAAGCTGAACGAAGAAGTGGCAAATTATGCTGATTTTTTGGTAATAATTGAAGGAGGGAGAAAGAGTGGAACGCTGTTGCTAGCGTCAAATTTTATTGAAAAGGGAAAAGAAGTTTTTTGTGTTCCAGGAAGAATTTTTGATGAAGGAAGTGTGTCAACGAATTGGTTGATAAAGGAAGGGGCGACTCCATTGGTGGATTTGGATGACTTGACAGAGGTATTACAATAGATAACAATGAACAAAGTTTAGAAAAAGAAACTTGAAACTAGATTCCCGCCACGGCGGGCAGGCTAGAAACTAGAATAGTAAAAAAATATAGAAAAATATAAAACAATGAATAAAAGATTATTAATAGTAGAGTCACCAACTAAGGCAAGAACAATTTCTCGATATTTAGGAGATGATTTTGAGGTAATGGCAACAGTCGGACATTTTCGGGATTTACCAAGTAATAAAATGGGTGTAGATTTAAAGAATTTTACGGTGGATTATGTGATTGATTCAAAAAAAAGAGATGTAGTATCTCAGTTGGGTAAACTATCAAATGGGGCCAAGGAGATATATTTGGCTTCTGACCCTGATCGAGAAGGAGAAGCAATTGCTTGGCATGTGCAATGGTTGTTGACCGAAGGCCAAAAGAAAAAAGTAGATGTAGATAAGATTTCTAGAGTAACCTTTCATGAGATTACAAAAGAAGCAGTTGAAGGGGCATTAAAAAAAGCAACAAAGCTTGATATGAACTTGGTCAACGCTCAACAAGGAAGGAGAGTTTTGGACAGGGTGGTAGGATATTCCTTGTCACCTGTACTATGGAAGAAAGTTAGACGTGGTTTGTCTGCTGGAAGGGTTCAATCGGTTGCTGTTAGATTAATTTGTGAAAGAGAAATGGAGATTGAGGCCTTTAAAAAAGAAAAATATTTTAGAATTTCAGCTTTATTTAATAAAAAAGAAAATTTTGAAGCCGAGTTACAAAAGGTGGAAGGAAAAAGTTTTATTGAAAGTACAAGAATAAAACTTTTTGACGGGGAATATAGTTTTTCAAAATCTTTATTTACGAATCAAAAGGATGCTGATGGATTTGTGTCTGGGCTTGATGATGAGTTTACTGTTGCCAAGGTGTTGGGAAGGGAATCATCCAAATCACCTTTACCAGCTTTTACAACTTCAAAATTACAACAAGCAGGAGCTAGACGTTTTGGTTGGTCTGGAAAACAAACTATGACTTTGGCCCAAAGGCTTTATGAACAAGGATTGATAACTTATCATCGAACTGATTCGGTATATTTATCGGATAAGGCAGTTGGGGAGTTTCGAGAATATATTCAGAAGGAATATGGGACAAATTATTTGTCACCTAAAATAAGACTGTATAAAAATACTTCAAAAAATGCTCAGGAAGCTCATGAAGCCATTAGACCGACACATGTCGCTACCGTCGAACCTCAAAATTTAGATAGCAAAGAACTGAAACTTTATCAGCTCATATGGAGAAGAGCAGTGGCAACACAGGGTGCTCAAGCCAGACTCGAGAGTAATAGTGTGGATTTGGTAAACAAAGAATCATTGTTTAGAACTACTGGTTTAAGGGTTGTCTTTGACGGTTTTTATAAAATTTCTGGGGATAAACACGAGGACCAAGTGTTACCTAAACTTGAAATTGGTGAAAAATTGAAAGCCAATGAAATTAAGGTGGTGGAGACGGAAACGAGTCCAATGCCGAGATATTCTGATGCTTCATTAGTAGCATCCTTGGAAAAACAGGGTATAGGAAGACCTTCAACTTACGCGCCGATTATAACCACAATTATCGCCAGACAATATGTTGAGAGGGAAGAAGGTAGATTTAAACCAACGAGCTTGGGAATGGCAACAAATGAGTTTCTGACGAAAAATTTTCCTAAGATTTTATCTTTACCTTTTACTGCGGATATGGAATCGGACCTAGATAAGATAGCCTTGGGAAAGGTTGATTGGAAAAAAATGATGAAAGATTTTTGGAAGACATTTGAAATTGATTTAAAAAGTGTCGAGGCAAATGCTGATCGGGTAAAAGTAAAAGTTGAGAGTATTGGGGAAAAATGTCCAAGTTGTAGTGAAGGGGACTTGGTGATTAGGGTGGGTAGATTTGGAAAATTTGTATCCTGTTCCCGATTTCCGGAGTGCAAATATACAGCGCCTCTGACAGAAAAGGCGGGTTTTATGTGTCCATTGTGTGGACATGAAGGGGTGGTGAAGAGGACTAAAAGCGGCAAAAAGTTTTTTGGCTGTAGTGATTACCCAAACTGTAAGTGGGCTAGTTGGAAGAAGCCTTAAAGTCGGGGTGGTTGGGAATGGAAACGTCCACCTCTTTTTTTGGCACGAGATGTTGGTTTTATCATGGCAGGTTCAGAATCCAAAACTAGTGATTCATGTTCTCGAAGAGGTCGATAATCAGGTCCAAAAAGATGATTTTCTAGATTTTCTAACCTTTTTTTAGGACTATCCGATTCCATTGCTTTTCCGGTTCCTGGGAAGCGAGCTTCTCTTTCGGCTTTTCGCTTGAGAATGGCTTCAGGAGTAATGTTGGGCATAATTTATTTTAACGAACCTGAATTGGTTCGGCTATAGAAGAGGCAAGTATTGATTGGGTTTCAAGGTTGATTCTACCCTTTGGGGTTTCTTTAAAAAAGAATTGTGGTTGTTGTTCTGACATAGATTTATGTAAATAAATAGGCTTTTGATAGTTATTAACTAAGGTTATTGGCAACATGCAATTTTTCGGCTCTTAACTTGGCAGCTTCCATAAACGAGAGCCTGGGAACTGTCTTTATGGTTGGTTCCAAAAGAGCAGTGCTTGTAAGCGGAGAGGGGGAGCTTATTTGATCCATATATTTTATAGGTTAAATGATAATGTAATTAACTCAATACTTGAGCAAAGAATTCTAACTGACTATCAGTAAGTGAAGCTAAGCGCCTATCAGCTGTATTTAGTCGGGGAGCGAATTTAGCTTCGATAATATTTGACCTAACTTCTGGCATTCTTGCGATTGTATTTGGATTATATCCTATATTTTCTGGTGACATATTTTTTTATAAAATAATGTTTAATTAATATAAATATAGGACTGTCTTATAATGTTGTCAATAGGCAAATTGAAGCTAAATCAACATTTGAATATAAATTTGATATCATGGGCTATGACACTACTTGATAGGGTAATTGAGAAGCCTTTTATTGGTTTTTCTGCAAACGAAATAGTAAAAAGGGGGGGAAAGGACTACGATTTTTTAGCAACGAGATATGGGAATAGTACAAGTGGAGAATTTAATCCCTATGATGATGGACGATTGGCTGATTGTTACAATTTTTTGTATAAGCGTGAAAAAGAAGAAGTTTTGAGCTTAGACAGAATTAAATCTCAAGTTGATAGGAACATGGTTAGTGCGGGAAGGTTGGTGATGGCTAGTTGGTTAAATGCTTTTATGTATGTTCATGAAGGAAAAGTTGATTGGGAATTAACTGAGACATTGATTGACAATATGAGGGCAAAGGGAGATGGGGTGTTGATGGCAAGTTCGGATGCTTTAAATATACCAAGTTTGAAGCAGGAATTTTTTGACCCAAAAGTTCAGGTTGACTCTTGGGTGGCAATAAGCTTGGGATCAAAACAGATGATAGAAATGATGAATAGAGAGGGTGTTTTTCAAAATAATCCTGAATTATATGAAAAGATGAGTGAAGGTGCCCTTATTAGAAGAGAAGTTATGGAGGGAAAATAATGTTTGTTGACAAATTTATCAAAAATGATGAAGTTACATCGGGAAGGGAAAGAAGTTTAATGTATGACGTTGGAAAAGATGTTTTGAGTAGAGAAATAAGAGAAGCAAGGGAAAGAGGAGGAAAGGTAATTATGGAGATAGGACCGGGGAGAACGGGAGGAGTGGCTTTAAAAAAGGATGATTTATATATTGGGGTAGAACCATATTTTGAGGGAGAAATGAGTTTTTCTACAAATAAAGCCGAACTTGGAGCAAGGGTGGCAGTGGTTAGTGACGTATGGCAGCTACCGGAATTTAAGCCAGATTTATTTTTGAGTATTGCCCCAAACCCAATAGATGTTGAGGAAAAAAATATGTTATGGGATTATGAGGGATATATTAGAGATGCGGGAGTAGTTGTTTTTGCTTTAGACATGAGAACAAGGGAGGCAACATCAGGATCTGGAGTAAGAGGCTTTGAAAGAAAGGTTAGAAATGATTTACTGGAGATGGGAAGAAGACGAGTAGATAGAGAAGTAATGTCGGGAAGTATTTCGGGACTATTGGAAGATTTGGGAGTTGATAGAGGATGTAACTTAAATTCTTCTGGGGATTTGGGCGGAAGGGCGATCGTACTTTCTTCAGAAAAAAGAAGTTAATTTCTTCTTTGGTTTTCAATGGTGTTTAGAGCTTCGATTATGTCTGTATCAGGAGAAATTGGTTTTTGAAAAGTTTTTGGGTAGCAGACAAAATTTACTCGGCAAAATCGACAAGGCTGAACAGGTATATCAGTGCTGCTATAAATACTTTTACTTTCAGATTCAACAACGGTATCCTCAAAACTTGTTAAGGTCCAACAATCATTTGGATTCCCTGGGTTGATTTGAGCATTTACAATTCTTTCAGAGGTTGAAGAGAGGGTGGGGTCAAAAAGAAGGCTTCTGATTTGTTCAATATCAGCTCTTGATTTTGGTTCCAGGCCACTTGGTAAAAAATCTTTTCTTTCCATTTTTATTGTTTTGAAGCTAGTCTTTTTTCAATTTCTGCGTTTGATCTAGCGATTGATAAAGGAGATGAGCCGGCTATTTCCCCCCATGAATCTGGACTAACACCAAAATCATCTGCGGTAAAGCCCTGATCTCTTAGGGGAGTGCTTAATAATTCGTCAGTTTTTGGGTCTAAGCTACCAATAAAATTCTCTAGATCGGTAATACGGCCGTTTTCAACGACCGATTTCATGACGCCTTTTACTTTTTCAACTATTTCGATAGGTAATTTTTTACCCAAGTCCACTTTTATCATTTGGGTGATTATATCACAAAAATATAGGACGTCAATAATAAATTTAGTTTACTTCTTTTTACCCCAACGCTCTTGAGAAATGCGAATTAGCTTATCTTTTCCCTGATTCTTACAGGATAGTGGTGGAAGAGTGGCTGCATAGAAAGGATTTTGGGTTTCAGAGTCAATGCTTAGTTTACAAATTACTTGATATTTGCCAATTTTAACTAAATCTTCTGGGGGAAATTTGGGACCAAATTCTTTACTAAGAAGATAGGCGTCCTGATTGCCAACCACAAAAGAGATGAGAGAACCGACGTTACCAAAGAGGGCATCTTGGATGGTTCTGTCTAATTGGGCCATATATTGGTTGGCAACAATTAAGTTTAATCTAAATTTACGGGCTTCTGAAAGAATTTTTATAAAGGCTTCGGTAGCAAAGTTTTGAAATTCATCAACATAGAGATAAAAGTCAGAACGCTCTGACTCACCCTGAAAGACTCGATTCATTGCTGAAAGCTGGATTTGGGTGATTAACATGGCGCCAAGTAGAGCAGAATTGTCTTCTCCAAGCTTTCCGGTACTGAGATCGGCGATGAGGATTTTCTTTTGATTCATAATCTCTTCGATACGGATTTTTGATTTGGAATGGGCAATGGTGTTTCTGATATTGGTTGAGGCTAAAAATTGACCGACTTTGTTTAGGATTGGGGCAATGGCTTCTTGTTGAAATTTGTCGTCCATACGACCGAATTCATTTTTCCAGAAATTTATCAAAGTTTGGTTTTTTAATCCAGCAACAGTTTTGTCGCGATAGTCTTTGTTGGTCAGGATCTCGACGATGTGGGTTAAATCAGAGCCGGGGGTATTTACTAGGGTTAAAACTGCGTTTCTGAGGATATGTTCAAGACGAGGGCCCCAGGATACGTTTCCATAAAGTTTTTTAAAGATTGATATTACTCCACTGGCAACTAATTCTTTTTGAGAGTCATTTTCAGCTTCAAGCACGTTAAGAGGATAGACATATTCGGGGTCGGCAGGATTGAAGTAACAGCAATCATTGATACGTGAGGCGGGGATATAGTCAAGAATAGTGTTACAGAGGTCTCCGTGGGGGTCAATAACGGCCACACCACGACCTTTTCTAATATCATCAATAGCCATATTGGCTATAAGGGTGGTTTTACCTGTACCGGATTTTCCAATGATGTATGTATGACGACGACGGTCCTCACCTTGTTTGATACCAAAAATAGCATCTTGGTTGTGAAATTCAGTCTTGCCAAAAAAAGTTATTTTATCTTTATCTTCGTCACTTAAACCATTGGCAACTGGGAGATTTTCAGGAGGGTCGGCAAAGAGATTTTTACCCCAAGCAATATTTGGAAGTTTTGTCAAAGAAGTGGGGAAGTGCCAGAGAGCGGCTAGTTCCTCAACATTTAAAATTTGATTGGAAAGACCGGATAAAAAAGAACGGGAAAAAATAGATTTTTTAAGGTTATTTTTGAAAAAAAATGAGGGAGATGAGGGTTTTACAAAGTTACCGCGAGGGGAGGTGTATATACCAAAAGAAGAAGAGATGGAACTTAAAAGTGTGGGGTTGTTGCTGAGTAAATTTATTTGGGTGGTGAGGCCAGGATACTGGATTTTGGTTTCAAAGACAGCTTTGTCGGGGTGAGCTTGGCGAAAGCCTTTTTCCTTGTCAACGATTATTCCGTTTTGGATAATGGAAACAATTCCTGATTGCCAATTTTTAGGTGGGGAGGAGAGAAGAATTTGATAGAGAAAAAAATCAGAATCGGAATTGGAACGGGCTAGCGGGGATAAAACTGAAGCTAAAGGGTCGGTGTCGCGGAAGTCGCGGTTGGTTTTTAGGGGATAGGTATAGGGACGGGCTAGGGTTAGCTGACTCATGACAATGTCATTGCGAGGAGTTGAAGGCGATGTGGCAATCCCGTCTTGGGATTGCTTCGCTTCGCTCACAATGACGTCTAAATAATCTTTGGATTCCTTGGTGATGGCGGTGGGGTATTGGGCGAGAATTTGGGCTCGGAAAAATTCGAAGTTGTCTGAGGGGATAGCGACAAAAAAATGAATTTGACCTTTATAAAGACAAATTTCGAGGGAAGTAATAGTGGATTTTTTACCTAAAAGACGACTAAAAAAACCTTGATGACTCATTTGGACAAAGTTGCTGAGAAGGGAAGACATGGATTCGGGGGTAAATTCATTTTCTTGGGGTAGACGGATTTCAAGAATTTTCCAAGGAGATTCGGTTTCGGGCATAGAGATATTATATAGCAAAAGTTTGGTAAAAATCTCTCTATTTTTTGATTTGTTAGCAGAAGAATAATGAATTAAAATCGATTAAATTAGTAAAAATATCTTGAAGGTAATAGAGAAATAGTATTAATGGGTAAAAATCGTATGCAGTGAATGCGTATTTACCCCCTTGATATTATAAGATATTGTGGTAAAATGCGAAGTATCTTACAAAACTGCTTTGAAACTAAATGCAGTTTCGAGGGCGGAGTGTAGGGAGTTCTTTAACAACCTGCAAAATACATGGAGTAGATTCCAATAAGGGCATGAAAGTCGTGCTTTTTTTGGAATCTATTCTGATTTTATGGAATAAATTCTAAATCTTTCACTGTTGAGGAGGTATGCGCATTGCTGGTTAATGTTTTGTTTACTCCGGGTTCCCCAAGAGAATGCCCAACTGGGCAAAAGGAGAAAGGATCTTGCAGAGATTGCGAGTTCCTTCAAAAATGTGCTGAAGCGTTAGCAGAAGATCCATCATCGGAGGATGAAAATGGCGGCTAAGAGCAAAGAACAAAGAAAGGCTAGAAAGGACAAGAAGAAGGCGGAACGAATATTGAAAAAACGCTCCCGCTGGGTGACAAAGTAATCTTTAAACAATTTTGGTGGTGGCCGCTTTTTTATGGGCCACCACCCTTATTGGTAGTTGTTTTTTTGTTTTTGTTGTTTTGTATTTTGCGGGTTGTTGTTTTTTTTAGTAAAAAATTTTATTAAAATAAATATGGGAGACGAAAAACTACAACCACCACTTTTTGAGATAAAAGAGACACCACCTGATGAAAATAGCTTTATTAATGAGAAGGGAAAGAAAAAGAAAAGTATTCCAACTGGAATGACTAGACAGGAGCTAAATGAATTGGCAAGAAGAAAGGCCCCTCGTGGTCCTGCTCCGATAGGGGCTGATGACTGGGCAAAAAAATAATAGTAAAATATTGTATGCCAAGGAGTAATGAAGTTCTATTAACTTCAGGTGGTCAAGAATTAAGAAGAAATTGGAATTATAAGGGGGTGAGGTCATTTATGGTTGGTCAAGTGGGTGGTGATAGGACATTAAGTTATGAAGTTTTTCCGAGCGCAGGTATTAGTAATTGGTTGGCTTTGGGCTATGAAGTTGAAAGAGTGTTTGACCCGCAGAAAAATGTAAAAAGAGTGATTCAGTTTTCAAATCCGAATGTAGAAGCAACTGAAAAGAATGTGGCTTGTGAAATTTGTGAGGACAATTCAATAATAAAATCAGGACTTCCAGTAAAGAAAGCTTGTTTTAGAGTTGAATATAACATAGAAGAGAGTGAAAGCATGGACGAAAGACCTTTTTCAGTTGTGTGTGAGGATCATAGGCCAAAGGGAATTGAAATTGTTGATGGGATAAATAAGAAGAAAGATGTGACGACTGAAAGAAAAGGTAAAAAATATTGGTGGGAAGAAGACTGACTTATAATATTATTATATAGTTGATTTTAATGATGTTTTGTGGTATAGTTTATGGGTACTTTGAATAGGATATTTTTCAAAAAAGACACAGCGTTTTTCTAGAAATTTATCTTTGCTCTTTAACAAGCCGAAGAAAATTTTTAGGTCCTCAGGAGAGGATAGTTGTCCCTTGCTGTGGATCTAAAAATTTAAGAAAGGAGAAGAATGGCAGTAAAGGCCACAATAGTGTTAGTAGTAATCCTTGTCGTGATTTTTCTTTTGGCACAACTGCCAGAAAAAAGTCATCTAAACGGCCTAGGTATTTTGTTACTAGCCGTAATTGGAACTGGATTTGTCGTAAGAGCAAAAAATCGAAACTAAAAAACCCATAAGGAGATTAGGTATCATGAATAGGTTTCTGAGCACAATGCAGGGTCTGGTGTCAATGATTTTTGTCGTGGTTTCAGCGATTTTTGGCTGGCCAATTTGGTTGACAATCTTGGGATTGCTTGTTCCGATGTTGTTAAGTTTTGTGATCTTTTCCAGTCGAGAAGAGTCTCCAAAAGGGAGAACAAGGGAAATCGTTGAGCTTGCCTTTGGGTTAGTTCTAGGAGTTGGAGGTTTGTTGTATTGGGCTTTCAGTTCTGAAACACGACTTTCTTTGTCACAAGCTACCCCGCTTTGGATGGCGATAGCGGCTTTGCCGTCAGTGCTGTTCAACTTGGGAGTTGCTTTCGCCTGGGTCTGTTGGATCTTGGGTACTCTTTTTGGGTATCTCCAAGAATTTTTTGAATGGATTTCAGGTGAAACTGTGCGAGGGGCAAAATAGCGGAGGCTAGAAGAAGGAGAGGGTTTTTATAACCTCTCCTCCTTTCCCTTTTTAGGGAACCCCACTTTTTTGTTTTTCTTTTCTATCTTCGGCTTGTTATTTTATTTTTCCAAAAAATAATTTTCGGGGATTAAACGGGTATAATAGGGGAATAGGGCATTTTGTTGTGGTTAATGAGGTAAAAATATCATATAATCGACAAGCCCTTTTGAAAATTTGAAGTTGTTTTTAACCACATTCCCCCTTAGCTCAGTGGTAGAGCGCTCGCCTGTTAAGCGATTGGTCCTAAGTTCGAGTCTTAGAGGGGGAGCACTTCGGCAAGCTCAGTGCAAGCTAAAAATGAAAATTGAAACATGGTATTTATATATTCTTTTGTGCGATCAGAAAACTTTTTATGTTGGAATAACGAATGATTTGAAAAATAGGATTGTTCAACATAAAACAAAACAGTCATTTTTTACAAAAAAGTTTTCTGATGTACGACTGGTATATTGTGAAAAATATTTAACTGATCATGAGGCGGCACTTCGTGAAAAACAAATCAAGGGATGGAGTCGCACAAAGAAGCATATGTTAATCGATGGAAAACTGGGGATAAATACTTGCACTGAAGTTGTCGAGTTTTTCTCCAAATAGATTGAACCTTGTGAGTTTACTTCGAGCGAAGTCGAGAAGAGTCTTAGAGGGGGAGCTGATAAAATAAAGCCGGTAAATACCGGCTTTTATTATATATACTTGTTTCAATAAATATTTGCTTATATACAAGTACTACAAGTAGGTGTAGTATTTATAATATGACAACTAGTTCAAAACAACGGATAACCCTTTTTGTGAAACCTACTCTGGCAAAACATGCCCGGGCGCAGGCTGTGCTAGAAGATTTAACCCTGACTCAGCTAGTTGAAAAAGCATTGATAGAATATTTACCAGCAGAAATAATTATCAGAAAAACGGAAATCTAAGAAAGATTTGAAGTGTTTTTAGCTTTATTTGTTTATATAGATAGGGGAGTATTATGACAGAAATTATCAATCCTCCGGTTGTTAACGAGGCCACAAAATCTCAAAAGATTGAGTATGTAGTTTATTTTTTATTCGGGGCCTTAGAAATTTTATTGACTTTTAGATTAATTCTAAAATTGACAGGAGCAAGTTTGGCTAGTGGTTTTGTCAGGTTAATTTATAGTTTGACAGGAATTTTTATCTTACCTTTTAATGGTATTTTTAGTAAAGGGTACGCCCAAGGGGTAGAAGCAACTTCGGTTTTGGAACCAGCGACCATAGTAGCTATTTTTGTTTATATGTTAGTGGCTTGGGGAATAGTTAAGTTAATTCGAATATCCTCAGGTGAACGACAGGAGTCATAAATATGAATATATTAAATATCATTATTATTCTTTTGGTACTTTCATGGCTGGGAGGTTTTTCCCTTCACATCGGTGGAGGGCTAATCCACCTATTATTGGTTATTGCTGTAATTATTTTTGTCGTTCGCCTATTAGGTTTATAAAAATATGGATATATCATTTTCTTCATTGACCCCTTTATCAGCTCTTGTTTTTGGAATATTAATTTTATTGTTTCCTAAACTAATCAATTATCTTATCGCGGCTTATTTGATTATTACCGGGCTTATCGGGCTTGGTATTTTAAAATAACTATGCTGATGCTGATTCTTTTACTCATCATCGGTACGGGGCTGGTTTATGTTTCAAAGTTTAATTTTGCTCCGGTCAGTTTGAATTTGGGTACTTATATTATTTCAAATATTCCTCTTTTTTACGTAATAATTGGATCTTTTATCATCGGTTTAATTTTGTCGTATCTAGTACATCTTGTCAGAGCTGTTTCCACTTCTTTTACTCTTCATGGTAAAAATAAACAAATTAAAGAAGACGAAGATGAAATAATGGAGTTAACTCGTCGGGTTCACCAACTTGAGTTGGAAAATGAAAAGTTAAAACATCTTTCTGGTAACGAACCTGAAGATCCAAACGCTTTGTGAAAACCTTGTTGGCTAAAATATATAAATCCCTTAATCTTTCTAAGGATTCTCAGCTGTTTATTATGCGTTTTTTTCAAACAAGATTTTTGGTTGGAGTTACTGGTATCGTTTTTAACGATCGCAAGGAAGTTCTTCTATTTAAACATACTTATCGTACCCATGCCTGGAGCTTGCCTGGTGGTTATTT
The DNA here is from genome assembly GCA_035562735.1 of Candidatus Methanoperedens sp. Lineage (GTDB taxonomy): Bacteria > Patescibacteriota > Microgenomatia > UBA12405 > UBA12405 > UBA12158. The sequence continues at coordinate 22,108 of DATMWB010000025.1, read as the reverse complement.
GGAGTCCGGTGAGCATCCACGTGAGTCCTTGGAAAGGGAGATTAAAGAGGAATCAGGATTCGTAGTTAGCATTGATGATTCTCTAAAAACTCGTACGGATAGAGATTCTGCTCGCTTGGATTTGTGTTACACTGGTGTTTTGATCGGCGGTGAGTTTACCCCGTCTCATGAAGTATCGGAATTCGGTTTTTTTGCTTTGGATAAATTGCCACTCCTGCGAAAAAACCAGCTGTTTTTAATTGATTTGGCTGTAGCAGCCAAACAATAACAAATTAATTATATTCACATACAGCAGTCCCGATTGATTCCAGGGCGGGGAGCAAAAGTTGTATTAGCATTTTTTATAAGGTAGGATGTAAGTTGTGGATGGTGATCAAGTAAGTAATTTTCCAAGTCCAAATATATCTATTTCTCAGGAACCTTTTGTGGCGGTTTTGCCGACTAAACTGGACACAGATTCGCAAACAACGAAAGGACAAATTGATCCTAAGCAACCGTCGAGTAAAAAAATACTCATTGTAGTTATTGTTTTTGTAATTTGTCTAATTGGGGTGGGTGTGGGAATCTTAATTTCTAGGCAGAACAAAAAATCTATAAATTCCACATATCATATACAGGAGCAGAATAGTAAGCCTACAGTAATTGTTCAACCGACTTCAATTCCAACAAAGTCTTTAGTAGTCAATACTGAGGAAGTAATACCCAATGTTTTAGATGGGGTGGAAATTACAATTCAAATGATGGGTGCTTTTTCCAGCAATAGTCTTTACTCTGACGGATCTTTTATGAGGATAAATAATCTTCCTACCTCAAATACAGAAAATAGGTGTTTGGAAGGAAAAATTTTAGTTGGTGAATATAATGAATTTATTAATTATGTTAAAAAATCGGGTATTTTGGAATTAAAGGAGAATAAAAACGAGTTTGAACCGGGTTTGGTTTGTGATGGTGGTTTAGCGCTTTTCGTGAGAATTGGAGGAAAGGAAAATGTTCTAGGAAGTGTTTGTAGTAGAAATCAATCAGAAGAAAATGAGAAAATAGAAACAATAAAAACTAATATCAATTATAAACTTGATGAATTCTTGAATAAAAACCATGGGAAATTATGTTCTGAAGGTGGATATGTGGAAATAATCAGGTCAGATGATTTTTGTAAAGAACCTACACCTTACAACCAAATTGAGGAATTACCACCGTATATTGTTGATGGAATCAATTACGGAAAGAATTATGTTTATACAGGTCAAATTGATGAAAAAGTTATAAAATGGAATAACAAATTTTTCAAGCTTAATAATGCTTGCTATTACACTAGACTTTACCAGTTTGTAGAGAAGAATTTTGAATATTTCTATGATTAAAGAAGGGAATTCTAACCTTTCTAAGTTAGTTTGAGTATTATATAATTTTTCACCCATTTGTTTATTCGAGTACTATTCCAGTGGGGGAGCTGATAGTGTTAATGAGGCATGGTAGAATATCCCTCAATTTCGTCATCAATTTGTAGATATAGTTGATTGTTTTTGTCTAATTGAGTACTAATTTTTATTCTTAATCCAAATACAATTCCATCTGTACATTTAGGGCTGTTGTAATTTCCGAAGTAAGTATTATTAGTTACATACTTGAATAAATGGGGTAAGGAGTAAAGGTTTAAAAATGGCTTACTTACACCATGAATATAAATTCCCTTATCGGTGATTAAGATAATTTTTCCTTTAACCTCAAAACCACAATCTTCAGCTAAAACTATTTCATCTCCAACTTTGTAATAATTATATTGCTTAATATAAGATAGTTTCTTAACTTTGGGATTATATCTATCAAAAGTGTATCTAAATGCTTGAAAAATTTGAGTAGACCAACTTAATAAAAACACAAATAATATAAAAATCCACAAACGTCTCATTTGCTAAGTTTATCATCTTTATTAGTGTTGAATACTATAAAAAGATTAAAAAATGTTACGGAATATCATTGGTAATAAAAGAGAATAGTTAATCCCAAGTAATTTTAATAAGTATTTACTGTATTTAAATGATTTTATGGGTGATGTTATGAATAAAAAATATAATTGGTGGAATTAGGAAAAGGTCTGAGAGATAAAAATCTTAAAAGCGCCCTCTATTCTTTTTATCTTTTTTACTTTTCGGTTCTAAAATCATTACACCTAGTGAGTAATAACGCATTAATACAATTGGATTGCAGCTTTCTTGATTATTCTACAGGAGTTATAATTATGTTATGAGTGATATATACACTGATGGGTTTGTAAAAAAATTTAAATTTAAAAATTTTATACAAGTTTTATTGATTATTCTATCTTCTCTGCTGTTTCCTGTGCTTTTTTTAATTATTAAAGGGTACATTAACTATTACTACTCTAACTATGAATTTGATATTTCTGCAGGAGTGATTACTCTTTTTTTTAGTATGGGATTGGTTTTTACTGCTATAGTGAAACTTATAAGATACTATAAATCAGGGGAAAGATCCCGAAAATTGTGGGTAGGTATTACCTTATCTGTACTTGCTGCTAATTTTTGGATATTTATGATTTTTGGAGAATTATTGTCTTCTCAATTATGTGGATTGTATTCCTGTATAGAATTGGGGAAAAATAATGTTTGGAATGCTTTTTAACTTACGGAATCACGGGTAACAAAACAATTGTAATAGTTCTAAAATCGTTCCAGAGGGCGAGCAACTGATTTTTGAACCTAAATTTTAAGTACCCCGTCTTGGACTAAAGAACTTTTAAATTAACTTATTGCTAAAAAGATGTATGGGTCATATTATATGAACATGGGTTCATACAAATGTTGTTCTTCTGACGGTTCTAAGTCAAAAAAGGTGGGGGAGTTGTCTGCTTTACTTAAATTAGTATCTGACAATAGCCGGCTTCAAATTTTATGTATTCTGAAGAATTCTGAGCATTGTGTCTGTGAGTTAATGGAAGAAACAAAGTTATCTCAAAGTCTGATTTCCCATCATTTAAAAGATTTAAAGGAAGCTAATTTAGTATTTGACAGAAAAGATGGAAAATGGGTTCACTATTCTTTGACCAACGATGGTAAACGAATTACTAATTTATTATTTCAAATCTAAAAATGAAAATCCAAGTCATAGGTTCAGGTTGTCCAACCTGTAAAACTCTTTATGAATTAACCAAGACTGCTGTCAAAGAATTGGGGGTTGATGCCGAGGTTGAATATTCCACTGACATTACTAAAATAATTGAATTAGGTGTCATGGAATCACCTATTATGACCATTAATGGCAAAATTGCCTTGCTTGGTTCTGGTAGTTTGGAAAAAATTAAAGAAGTCATTGCCAAAGGCAAAGACACTGCTCCTGCTGAAAAAAAATCAGAGTGTAGTTGTGGGGGTAATTGTTGATAATTATGGATATTTTTTCTCCAGTTCAAACTTTAGCCAATGCAGTTACCTTGAATTGGCTTGGTTTAGCAAAAGAATCCTATTTGGGTAGTGCTCTCAACTTTTTTATTTATGACACCATTAAAATTGGAATTCTTTTGGTTTTTATAAATTATTTAATGGCGGTTACACGATATTATTTTCCAACTAATAAGGTAAGGGATTTATTAACCAAGAGACGTTGGTATGGATTGGATTATCTTTTCGCAGCGTTTTTAGGAGTGGTCACCCCATTTTGTTCTTGTTCGTCAATTCCTCTATTTATTGGTTTTGTTAGTGCTGGAATACCTCTTGGAGTTACTTTTGCTTTTTTGATTGCTTCGCCTTTGGTTAATGAATCATCTTTGATTTTATTTCCGGCTTTATTTGGATTAAAGACGACCATTATTTATAACGCTGTGGGGATTGTGGTGGCGGTAATAGGGGGGATGATTATCCAAAAACTACATATGGAGAAATATGTAAATGTAGAATTATTAAAATATAAATCTAAGACAGATGTGGAAGCGGAAAATGGTGGGCAAAAAATGAAGTTAAGAAAACTTTTGGGTTATTGGTGGACTGATGGTATCAAAATTACGAAAAGTATATTTCCTTATGTGGTATTGGGGGTGGCGATTGGAGCTATAATTCATGGTTTTGTGCCAGCGACTTTGATTGAAAAATACTTAAGCTTTAAAGCGTGGTGGGTAGTACCTGTGGCGACTTTGTTGGGTGTGCCGCTCTATGCTAATTCGGTTTCAGTCTTACCGGTGGTTGAAGCCTTGATTGGTAAGGGAATACCCATGGGAACTGCTTTGGCTTTTATGACGGCGACTGTGACTTTATCAATTCCTGAGGCTTTAATCCTCAAGAAAGCCATGAAATGGCAATTACTAGCTATGTTTTTTGGCATTACCACAATTGGGATTATGCTGATTGGTTATTTATTTAATTATCTTTAAAAATGTATAAATTTTTAATTATTATTTTAGTGGTTTTAGGGTTAGGTTTTGTGGCTGGAGGATTGGGAAAACCAAAAGCCGAAGAAGCAGATATGGTTCCACAGGTAATATCAACTCAAACAATCGTAACTTCGTTACCTAAGGGGGCTGAAAAAATTGAGGTATTTGCTTTTCATGCTACCAGTAGATGTGTTTCTTGTATCAATATTGGTAAATATACTAAATCGGTTATTGAAGAAAAATTTTCAGATGAACTCAACTCCGGCAAAATTACTTTTAGAGAAGTAAATATTGATTTACCAGAAAACTTTAAGATGGCGAAAGATTATGGTGTAAGTGGTTCAGCCCTTTACATTAATGCTATTAAGGATGGTAAGGATAACCATGAAGAAGATACGACTGTCTGGAGATTGGTAACTAATGAAGTTCAAATGAAATCATATTTTGAAGCAAAGTTAAAATCACTTATCTAATAATGGATTGGATAAATTACCTAATTGATAGTTACAATATTCCATTGTTATCTGCTTTTTTGATTGGCATAATGACCTCTATTAGTCTCTGTCCATTGGCAACCAATATTACTGCCATCGCCTATATTTCCAAAGATGTAAAAACTATCAAAAACACTTTATTTAATGGTTTGTTCTATACCTTGGGTAGGGGAATAAGTTATACGATTTTAGCTACTTTGATATATTTAGGGTTATCATCTTTTTCTATTTCTTCAATATTTCAGGGGTGGGGAGATAGGGTTTTGGGACCTGTTTTAATTTTAATAGGACTGGTGATGGCGGATGTAATCAAAGTAAATTTAAAAACGGATAATCAAGGGGTTGAAAGAGTTAAATTATGCTTAGCAAAAAAGGGTTATATTGGTTCGCTTTTATTGGGGATGTTATTTGCTTTAGCTTTTTGTCCTTATAGTGGTGTTTTATTTTTTGGGGTTTTAATTCCAATGATTTTAAAATCAACTGAGGGGTTACTCTTGGCACCTTTATTTGCTTTGGGAACCGGTTTACCAGTAATAATTTTTTCTTTTATTTTGGCTTTTAGTGCTAAAAAAATTAGTTCAATTTTTTCTAAAGTTTCTCAAGTAGAAAAAATAATCCGAAAAATTATTTCTGCAATTTTTATTATTATTGGAATTTATTATTTGAAGAATTTTTTATCTTAAATTCTACATACAGCAGTCCTGATTGAGTCCAAGGCGGGGAGCAAATATGGATATTGCCTAATGATATTTGCAATATTGTGGTTAGCCGGTATGGTTAGTTGTGTGTATTTCGATGGGGTGGTTGGTATTCCAGTTGGCGTTGGTATACATTTCGAGTGGACCAAGTGCTATTTGTGTAGAGATATAGGTTTTCTCTAGAATTTCTTTTATGTTTGCGAACTGCGAGGGGTTGATATTTGATCCGACAGTTATGTGAAGCGGATTGTCAAAATACTTATATCCATATTTCCCATATGCGGTCCCAGTGCGATAATTTGCTAGTCGACGTGCAAGTTCTTCTCTTTCTTGTAAAACCTGTGGTTCAACTGTGAGTTCCATTAGAATAAGGCCAGAGTCGGTCAGGTTGAATCTTGCAATGTGGGCTGGTTGGTAGGAAATAATGTCTGACGATTGATTGAGTGTTTGGAGAACTTTGCGGGGATAGCAATCTGCTCGAACATCCTCAAGGGCTAAAAGAGTCATCCGTGGATAAAAACTGTCTTGTGGTTGATTACTTCTACTGAATTCTGAGCCAGTGGCTGTCCTTATTTCATCAGTAATATGGATGACCGTATCTAGTGATTGAGCAGCTAGTGGTTGGGTGATAAATACTTTTTGGGAAGTGACAACTATTTCTTTACGATCATTTATTGCCATATCTGCTTGTGTCATAAGAGTTATCGAAGTTGTTTAAGATATATTATATACAGTTTACTTGAAAATCGTTTTCAAAAGCAGACATTGATCTATTTGTTTATAATAAACTTGTGTCAGATAGTAAATATAAACAAACGCTTGAATGGTATGAAAAGAATGCATCCCAGTATTCAGAAAAGAGTAAGTCAAATTCGACAATAGACCGGAATCAATTAGATGATTTCGTAAGTTATATAAAGCCAGGTGAAAGGATTCTTGATGCAGGTTGTGGTTCTGGTAGAGATACAAGCATATTGTCAGATCTTGGATTTAATGCAATAGGAGTCGATGTGTCTGAAAATTTGTTGGAAGAGGCAAAAAAATCATATCCAAGGGTTGATTTTAGAAAAGGAGATATATTAAATTTAGATTTTGAAGACAATTTTTTTGGTGGGGTGTGGGCTCATGCTTCAATTGTCCATTTTGAAACCGATAAACAAGTTTTTACAGCACTTTCAGAATTGATAAGAGTGCTTGAAGTTGGTGGTATTTTACATTTACTAGTTAGAGCAAAGACAAAAGAAAAAACCGAGATTCGTTCGGATAGTATTTCAGGTGGTTTTGGTAGATTTTATCGAAATTTTGATAGGGAAGAGTTGGAAAAATATTTTAAAAGTAACAAAATTAAATTAATTAAAATTCAGCAATACAATGAGTCAGATTTGGATTCAAATAAAAGGCCGGGTGAGGGGATAGAGTGGATATTATTATTGGGGAAGAAGTTCTAAAATCGTTCCAAAGCCTGAGCACAGTAGAAAAAAGATTTTGTATAATATCTTATGAAAACTAACGGCGTTGATATGGCTAAGAAATTAGACGTAACAGTTGAAAAAACTATTGAAGCGATTGCAAGAATAGAGAGATTTATTGTCAAATACGGTTCTGATTTAAAGGATAGCCAGATAAAGCGAATTGCCGATAAAGTTAGAGAATTACAAAAATTATTGTGATTATGAGTATCAATAGAGATTGGCATTTAGCTAATAAAATGCTAAAAAATCCGACATTAGATCAAAGAATTGAATGGCATTTAGAGCATTCTAAAAATTGTGACTGCCGAGTTTTGGGTGGAAAGATTCTAGAAGAAATAAAAAAGAGGGGAAAAAAGTACTGATATGTTACATTGTATCTATGAGGACAAAATCCAAAATTAAGGTTAATGTGTTACTGACAGTAGTGGGTGTTGTGGTTGTAATATTCATATTGTTTTTCATTGGGCTGCCGGCTGCTGGTTGTGTCGGATCTGGAGGTAGAGTAAGTATTACTTCAGAATGTAAATCGACTAGTATTTTTTCAAATAATTGTGGGTATGGAGCTTGTGAGCCAAAATATAGAGTTAATAAATTATCATGTCAATGTTGGCCAGGTTGTTTTGATGGTAGTAAATGTGTAGAGAATGGCTATTAATTTATTTGAATTAACCTGGTACCTTCATAATCAAAGATTTGTTTGAATACTCCTTTTTTAATATTGTAGTTAACAAGATGGAGGGTCTCTGGAGTAAGCATGGTATCTAGGCTGAGGATATATGATGCTTTGTTTTTAACTACTTCACTTAGATTTAGAGGCAATGAATAGACAATACAATAATCCTTTAGGTCAGGTAGAAAACAGAGATATTGATAGCTGGTGATAATTTTTCCTTTGATACCAACAGTACGGTTGTACTCGTATATTTTTTCGTTCAGTTTTGGTACTCCCAGTTTTCTTTGTTGTTGGGTTTGATTTGATAGTAAGACTGTATCTTTTAGAAAAAAGATACCAATAAAACATATTACGGTTAGAAAAATACTAAGAAATGGCAGTGTGGGTACTTTTTTGGGTCTTGCTAGAAACATAATAATTAAAGTCAATGTTATTGGACTTATTAACCAATTTATGTTTGTAATAGGGTGACCCCTTGCTACTATGAAAAAGATAAGAAGCAGGGTGATAGAAGCGATTATAAAGTTGTTTAATTTTTGGTGATTTATATGGCTGATGAGCTTGTCAAGGCCGATGAGACAAGACAAGGTTAAAAAGGGAATAGCAATAATAAAATTCATGTTGTTGTAGGAAAAATAAATACTCCAAATGAGGAAAAATGGGAGAACAAACAAGAAAAATATTAATCTACCCATTTTTTGACGACAGGCATAGAGTGATAAAAAAACGAGAAAAACAAAGAGAATGCGCTGTTCAATGTATATACCAAAAAGTCTGTTGAGCCCAAATAGTATTTTGGGAAGAATATTGGTGTTTGTCCCCAACGATTGTTCTTTAGCGGTTTCGAAGAGGAGAACGTCGATATTTGAGGTATCAGCACCAATACTAAATTGGTATTCTTTATAGACATACCAACTGATAGTTGCTAGAGATAATAAAGACCAAAATAAAAAGGAAGGTCGGTTTTTTATGATATTTTTGTAATTTAGAACTGATATTAATCCCAACATGAGGATCCCAAATTGCTTTGATACGGCTGCTGCTGAAGCGAAAATTAAACTTAATAGGTACTTTTGCTGGTGGTTGATAAAGATAATATAGAAGGATAGAAAGGAGTAAAAAGCGAGGACGATATCAACATATCCATCAATGGCGAATCCAAAATTGTAAAAATATATTAATGAAAGGTGAAAAATTGGTATTCCAAGAAGATAAAGATTGTTTTTTTTCTTAAGGGCCAACTGAGCGAAAATCAACATTGTGTTGACGGGAAATAGGATCATGCTTAATTTGTTCCAGAATTGAATATTTGGGTTCCCCATAAGAACATAGGATAGAGACCAATTTGAAGGAGCAAGCTGAGGGTACTCCCAGGTTAGTTTCGGAAAAATATTTTTACTCCAATCTGTGGCCCATCGGTTCCATGAGACAACAGCATCCCAAGTCGAAAAAATGGAAAAATCCAAAAGGGTACTAATAAATATTTGTAAATATATGAATATAAGGACTAGGAGGGGGAGAAAAACAATAATATAGTTTCTATCGAAAACCTTCAGGTTTGTTCTTGTTAAGCTTGATTTGTGGTTGGTAAAGATAAAGAGAACTAATTCGATAATGATAATGAAGATAACGGTTGGTCTTGTATAAATATTGAAATAAGTGAGTAGTGAGACTAGAAAATAATTTAACCACCAACTTAGAGCAAAACTAAAAATGAACTTTTCTAATTTATTTGAAGTTTTTAATTTTAAGAATGTCAATAGTAGCCAGCCGGGTAGGAAATTGATTTGAAGAAATGAAATAAAACCTAGAAAAAACATGGGTTGGTTGAGGAGGTGTTAATATCCATTTTTGATGATTTTTATGGCTTGACCACTAATTATGGCAGTGGCAATTTTTTTGTATGCCTTGTCTAGAATTCTTCCAAAGGTTGGTTGCGATATCTTCATTTTTTTGGCGGCATCAATTTGGCTCAATTGGTCAACATCATGGAGTTTTAGAGCTTCTAATTCATCATGATACAAAACAATCTCTGTTAACGCAGATAAAGGAACACCCCGGGGTTTAAAATACAAAACCTCGGGGGTAAAACGAAGACAACGAGGATTTTTAGGTCTGACCATAGACTATTTTAAGTCCTCTTGAAGTCTTTTTGTATCCTCAAGCTCTTCTTCAAGGGCTTTTCGATAATCGGTTAGAGCTTTGACTTGTTTCTCTTTGGTTTGGAGTTGATTCCAACCAAAGTAACGACCAAGTCCGCGGCCAAAGCCACGCCCGCAACCTAGTCCAAAGCCTCGACCTAATCCTTTTCCTGCACTACAAGGTCCAAAACCTCTACCTGTGGTTGGACCTTGACCTAATGGTCCTGTTTTATCTCTATTTGGCATATTGACTCCTTTGATAAATATATAATAATGAATATATATTCATTATATTATTTATTATTAATTATGTCAAGTAGTCTTAAAACTATTGAATTGGGTATTTACTGGACAAACTTGAGGAAATTGTCGAGAGAGTTTTCAAAATCTTGATTGTAGACAATACCTTTCCAGGGACTGCCAGGGGACACAATGTTGACAACAACAATATCGGCGTTGTTAAAGATTGCTGATTGGAATTCATGTGAATCGATACCGCCAGCAGCACCCATCTGAAGTTCCCATTTTCCTTTTATCTTGGCGATTTCTTTGTACTGAATGATTTTGCCAAAGGAGTTCTCTTCGTCTCGACCACGATGAATAAAGACACAGTTTGGAACGATATTGTTTTTCCAAAGAACCTTCATGGGATTTTGAACGTTCATCATGTCAATAATTGATTCAAGATGATTGTCTTTACAGGTTTTTATAAAAAGGTTGAGGGTTTCTTTGGTGGTGTTTCCCATGGCAGTTATGGAAGTGGCGCCAGCGTTTTTTGCCATGACGACTTCATCGAAGGCACCGTCGATAACTTTCATGTCTGCACAAATTTTGCCCGACCAGTATTGACGAATAGTACGAATTACATCAACCCCCATTTTTTTGATAAGTGGAGTACCTGCTTCGATAATGATATTCTCGGATTGAGGGATTGAGCCGATAATCGCATAGAAATCAGAAATACTCGAGTTGAAAGCAAGCTGGATGCGACATTTTCTCATTGTTTAATTATTTTTTACCTCCAAACACTTCAAAAAAAGTGTTAGGGAGAGTCATAATTATTTTTTCAGAAGGATCAGCGGAGATTTCTTTTAGAGTTTGGAGAGTGCGAAGCTCTAGGGCGCCTTTGGCTCCAGATAAAATATGGGCAGCTTCGGTGAGCTTGACGGCGGCGTCTCTTTCACCTTCGGCTTTGATAATACGGGCTTTTTTGTCTCTCTCAGCTTCAGCTTGTTGGGCCATGGCACGTTTCATGTCGGCGGGAATTTCAATGTTTTGAATTTCAATGGCGAGGATGTCGACACCCCATTGACCGGCGGCTTCGTCAACTATTGACTTGATGTGTTCGGCAATCTGAGCCCGTTTTGAAAGAATTTCATCGAGGGTAATGCTTCCGATAACATCACGGAGAGCTGTCTGGGCTTTGGCAGAAATCTGATTGGTAAAATTTTGGACTTTGAATATGGCGACAGAGGCGTCGACGACTTTGAAGCGGACGATACCATCAACCATACAGGAAACATTGTCTCCAGTGATAGCTTCCTGAGTAGGAATGTCCATGACCTGTTCACGGATATCAACTACAGAGACGGTTTCAAGAGGAATAAAAACAATGTTAAGACCTGGTTCAATGGTGCGGGAATACTTACCTAGGAATAAAACTAAACCTTTGTAGCCTTCTGGAATGACTCGGAAAAATTTAACAAGAAAAATGATGACAATGATGATAATAGGGAAGGTTAAAAATTCCATAGTGTTTTAAAAAAATAATATGTTTATTAAGTGTACAACACATTTTATATTATTCCTGATAATGTATCATCATTACTTCGTTGAAATTTAGAGGGCAGTGATAATTGTTTGATACATCGGAGCAGGAGATATATTTATATGTTGTTTTTTCGTATTTTTTTAAACAATTTCCACGATAAATATATATTTCGTTATTTCTAATTTCTTCACTAGGAAGTGTTTGAACAGTAATGTTTGGTAAAAAGTATTGAAATTGTTCACTGTAGTGCGGATAGTTTAAACTTGTTGTGTTGTCGGGTGAAGTAAGGAGACAGATATCTCCGGTGATTTTATTTGATTTTAAAAATTGAATGGTGTGCATTGTTAGATAATCTCCAACATTGTGGAATATATCTGCTGGTCTGTTTTGAAAAAATTTGTAGGTTTGAAAGAATAATAAGTATCCAAGAATTAAGACTCCTAATAAATAGTATAGATATTTATTGCGCATGAGAACAAAGGTGTATGAGATACCAATACCTATAAAAATGGCTCCTACTGGGAACATTGGACTAAGGCGATGGTCAGCGTTTATAACGTCAGTGATGGCACTATTGAAAAATGGTATGACGAACACTAAAGACAGGAGAAAATACAAAATGGTTTTTTTTATTAAAAATGAGGAATAGATAATTCCCAAGAAAAAAAAGATTGTTAAAAATGGAGTTAGGATTGGTTTGTATTGTCCAAAAAAGTAAAATGTGGGTTCGTAGAACCAAACAAGAAGAGATTTAATATAGTTATTTTTGAGTGTTATCATGTCATCGAGCTTGGGTAGAGAAATATATGAATTGTTGTCTTTTTGGAGGAAAAAACGACTTGTGTGGAGGAAATTGGCGGAATTTGTAAATAAGATTCTAGGTCCAAAACCAACAAAACAAAAGACAATGAGTAATATTAAATTGCGTATTCTTATGTGAACTTCGGGGAGTTTTTTGATGATATGTTTTATTATGGTGAGAACCTCCTTTGAGGTTATAAATAACAGCACAAGAATGGCGACTACACGAATGGCGGCGTGAAAATTAAAAGTGAATCCCAAAATGGTTCCCATGAAAATATAATCAACAGTCTGTTTTCTTTTTAAAAAAAGAAAAAGAGATAATATTGTCGCTGAAGACAAAAAACTGTTTAGAGAAACAACAATTTGTGTTCTCGCAAAAAACATATGTAGAGGTAGGGTACAAAGTACCAGAGCACCAAATAATCCAGCAGTTTGATTTATAAGTAGTTTAAGAATTATGTAGACCAATATTACGTCAAAACAGGCAAAAATAGCGGCTGGGATACGGTAAGTTAGGACTGAGTTCTGAAAAATACGATATGAAAAACTGGTTATTGTAGGAATCACTAGACCATGGGCATCATAGGCTCCGTATTCAAAGAGATTTTTGCGTGTTCCAGTTGCTATTTCCATTGCGTTTAATCCACCATCTCTTACTTCGTCACCAAGGCTGACAAAGGGGTAATTTGATATCTCAAAAAAATTAATTGTTCCAATAAAAATGAGAAAGAAAAGTAATATAAATATATTTTTAGGTTGTGTTTTGTGAGGGTTGATTTCTTTGGCAATCTTACTGATATAAAAAACAAAGATGGAGAGGACGGCAATTAGATGTGACCAAAAACTTAGCCATCGGAGGTTAAATTCGGGATCGTTTTGGATAATAAAAAGTGAAGCGAAATATAGTTGTGTACAAAGAAATAAAAAGATGACAAGGGATAAATTGTTTGACAATTTTAGTTTAGAGATTATATATAAAGTAAATCATATTTGTTAAAAGGTATCAAAAACCTTTGTTTTAGAGTTTGATTTTTTGTAGTGGTGCTCATTTTGATATCATCTAATGATGGATAGTGCTTTTGATTTAAAGAAGATTTCGGGACTTTCAAACGAAGAAGTCAAAAAAATACTAGAGAGAGATGGTTTTAATGAATTAGAACCCCAAAGCAAAGATAGTTTTTTTAAGTTGCTTTGGCGAGTATTGTCTGAACCAATGTTAATTTTACTTATTGTCTGTGGGGGTATATATCTATTCATGGGTGAGGCAAAGGATGCCATTATACTGTTGTGTTCGGTTTTTTTTATCACTGGAATTACCTTTTATCAGGAAAGAAAAACAGAAAAAACTCTTGAAGCCTTAAAAAAATTGTCGAGTCCTAGAGCGTTGGTTATAAGAGAGGGAAAACAAATTAGGATAGCTGGTCGAGAGGTTGTTTGTGGAGATATTATGGTAGTTGGTGAAGGTGATAGAGTGCCAGCTGATGCAGTGCTTTTGTCATGTGAAAATCTTTCAGTTGATGAATCTTTGCTAACCGGAGAATCAGTGCCAGTGCGAAAAGTTTTTGGAACTGAAGATATGAAACAGGCAAAGCCAGGGGGAGATGATTTGCCTTTTATCTATTCCGGTTCTTTGGTGGTGGGAGGACATGGAGTGGCAAAAGTGTTGTCGACAGGGGTGTCAAGTGAAATTGGAAAAATTGGAAAGAGTTTGAGCCTGATAAAAGACGAGGATACCTTGTTACACAAGGAGACAGCTAAAATTGTTCGTTACGTGGCAATTATAGGTGTTTTTTTGTGTGTTTTAGTAGTTTTGTATTATGTAATTGCCAAGGGGACTTTTGTGACGGGATTGCTAGCAGGTTTAACCTTGGCGATGGCAATATTACCTGAGGAATTTCCGATTGTATTAGTGGTTTTTTTGACATTGGGGGCGTGGAGAATTTCAAAGAGAAAAGTTTTAACAAGACGAAATACAGCAATTGAAACTTTGGGAGCGGCTACAGTTTTGTGTACTGATAAAACAGGTACTTTGACTTTGAACCAAATGAAATTAACAAGTTTATTCTCTCAGAACTCATTTTACGAGATTGAAGATTCTTTTGAGATGGGATTACCTGAAAAGTTTCATGAGTTGATGGAATTTGGAATTTTGGCAAGTCAAGTAAATCCTTTTGATCCAATTGAAAAAGAATTAAATCGAGTTGGTGATTTGTATCTTGATAAATCAAAGCATTTACATAAGAGCTGGAATTTAATCAAGGAATACCCCTTGTCAAAAAAAATGCTGACTGTATCACATGTTTGGAAATCACCAAGTGAGGATAATTATGTTGTGGCGGCAAAAGGAGCTCCAGAAGCTATTTTTGAATTGTGTCATTTAAATTCACGTGAAAAGTTTGAACTGCTAAAAAGGGTAAAGGAAATGTCAGATAGAGGATTGAGGGTTTTGGGAGGAGCGAAAGCTATCTTTTCAAATAAAGTTTTGCCTTCTAGTCAGAGTGATTTTAAGTTTGAATTTGTGGGTTTGTATGGCTTTGTTGATCCAGTTCGGAAATCAGCATTTGGAGCTGTAAAGGAAGCATATATGGCGGGAATGAGAGTTATTGTTGTGACTGGTGACTATCCGGGTACTGCCCAATATGTAGCTAATAAAATTGGTATAAAAAATGCAGATATTTTTATTAGTGGGGAAGAACTGGAAAAGATGAGTGAGATTGAGTTGTCAGAAAAAATAAAGACAGTTAATGTTTTTGCTCGGATTGTACCAGAACAAAAATTAATGATTGTTAATTCTCTGAAAAATAACGGGGAGATTGTGGCGATGACGGGAGATGGAGTGAATGATGCTCCCGCCTTGAAGGCGGCTCATATTGGAATCGCCATGGGCGAGAGGGGGACTGATGTTGCTAGGGAGGCGGCTGATTTGGTTCTTTTAAACGATGATTTTTCCTCGATTGTTGAGGCAGTTCGTTTGGGACGCAGAATATATAATAATTTGAGGCGGGCTATGGGTTATTTGTTGGCAGTACATGTGCCAATTGCGGGAATGTCTATGTTACCTTTGTTTTTTGGTTATCCAATTGTATTATTGCCAGCCCATATTGTATTTTTTGAAATGATTATTGATCCAGCCTGCGCGACTGTATTTGAGTCTGAAAAGGAAGATTCTGAAATAATGAACAGGCCGCCAAGAAGGTTAAATGAGCCATTGTTTAACTGGAGATTGGTGTTAATAAATTTGTTACAAGGGGTTGGAGTTTTACTAGTTACTTTTGCCTTGTATTTTTGGGCGATAAACACTGGCAGGGGAGAAATGGAAGCTCGTTCATTTGCCTTCACGGCAATGGTATTGGGCAATATTTTGATGATAATTATTAATCTTTCATGGACAAAAAATATCATTCAAATATTGATGAGTGCTAACAGGGCTTTGTTGATTGTTTTATTGTGGACAATTTTATGTTTACTGGTGGTGTTGTATATTCCATTTTTTTCAAAAATATTTTATTTGAAACCATTTAGTTTTGAAGAATTACTTTTGACTATATTAATTGTTGCAATGAGTTTGTCTTGGTTTGAGGGCCTAAAATTAGTTAAGGTGTTGTGATAAATTTATTTATGAAATTACAAAATAAAGTAGCGATAGTTACAGGTGGGGCAAGTGGAATTGGAAAAGCAATAGCAATTCTTTATGCTCAGGAAGGGGCGAGTGTGGTGGTGTCGGACATTGACTCTGATGGGGCCAAAGCGGTGGTGACAGAAATTACTGAGGCTGGTGGCAAGGCAATAGAGCTTGTTGCTGATGTATCCAAACAAGAGGATATTGAGAATCTGATTGATTTGACGCTAAAAGCGTATGGTACCTTGGATATATTGGTAAACAATGCAGGGATTATGGATAACTTTATTCCAATTGGCGAACTAACAGATGAAGTTTGGGAAAGAGTAATTTCAATAAATACGACTGGTCCGATGAGAGCAATTAGAAAGGCTCTGCCAATTTTTATTGGAAAAAAGAAAGGAGTTATTGTCAATGTTGCTTCTGTTGGTGGGTTGCAAGGTTCTCGTGCCGGAGTCGCATATACTGCTTCAAAATTTGCCCTGATTGGTTTGACAAAAAACGTTGGTTTTCAATATTTTGGTTTTGGAATACGCTGTAATGCGATTGCTCCCGGTGGAGTAAATACAAATATCGGCAAGACGATTGATAATCCAAGTAAATTTGGGATGGAAATTGCTATGTCTGGGTCAAGAAATAACCCGAGAATGGGGGAAGCAATGGAAATAGCTCAAGTAGCATTATTTTTGGCTTCTGATGAGTCCAGTTATGTTAATGGAACAGTGGTAACCGCAGATTCTGGTTGGACGGCATACTAATAGGAAAATCGGTTGAATTGCCAAGGGTAAAAAAATAAATTTTATGTTAGCCTTTTTATATGGTTAAAGACTTGAGTGGTTTATTTTCTCCAAAATCAGTGGCGGTTATTGGAGCTTCAAATTCGGCTGAAAAAGTTGGAGCGATTGTCTTAAAAAATATTATTGAATCGGGATTTGGAGGGAAGCTTTATCCGGTTAATCCAAACGAGACTGAGGTTGGTGGTTTAAAATGTTATCCAAATGTTGAGGCTTTACCTGAAGTTGTCGACTTAGCCGTCTTTGCTATTCCGGCGGCGATTGTTAATGGGGTGTTGGAAGAAATTGGAAAAAGAGGAATTAAAAATGCCTTAGTTTTTTCGGCTGGATTTAAAGAAATTGGAAGTGAGGGAGAAAAGTTGGAAGCTCAGTTGGTTGAAGTAGCAAATAAATATCAAATAAATGTTTTGGGTCCAAATTGTCTTGGTTTTGCGAACAATAATTTACCGATTAACATTACTTTTGGTCAGGTAGTAAAAGAAAAAGGGAATTTAAGAATAATTTCTCAATCTGGGGCGATTGCTTCTAGCATGTTTGATTGGTGTCAGAGTACAAAGCTAGGTTTTTCTGATTTTATAACTATTGGTAATAAGGCGGTTGTAAATGAAAATGATATCTTAAGCTACTGGTCATCATTGCCGGCAATTGAAAATATAGAGTCAAATGTTTCAAAGGTATCTCCGATAGGACTTTATCTTGAATCGATGGCTAATGGTAATGAATTCGTCTCAATTGTAAGTGATATTTCAAAAAAGACTCCAGTCTTTGCTTTGAAACCTGGTAAATCAAAGGCAGCTGCAGCGGCGATGCATTCTCATACGGGGGCAATTGCTGGTGAAGATAGTGTCCTTGATGTGGCCTTAAAACAATCAGGGGTAATTCGTTGTAGTGATTTAAGTGTATTTTTTGATGTTGCCAGAACATTGGCATGGGAGAATGTTCCTTTGGGTCCAAGAGTAGCAATAATTTCTAATGCGGGTGGACCGGCGGTACTAAGTACTGATTCAATTAATGAGGTTGGTTTGGAAATGGCTCAGTTTAGCGAGGAGACTCAGAAGAAATTGGCGTCATTTTTGCCAAGAATGGCAAGTTTTTTGAATCCAATTGATGTTTTGGGTGATGCTTTGGCTGACCGTTTTGGACAAGCAGTCGAGGTGAGTTTACAGGAGGAGACAGTTGATGCTGTTGTAGTAATTTTGACTCCCCAACTGATGACCCAAATTGAAAAGACGGCTGAGATAATTGGTACCTTATCAGCAAAATATACGAAGCCAGTTTTATGTTCTTTTATTGGTGGCTCTTTGGCGGCTGTTGGAGAAAAGATTTTAAATGATTTTAAAATACCCTCTTTTTCATTTCCAGAAATTGCCATAAATGTTTTAGCTTTAATGCGAAGATGGCAGAGCTGGAGAGAGAAGGAGAGTTTGAATGCTAATGAGGATAATTTATCTTTTGAACAAAATATTGATACTGTTAGAAATATTATTTTGACGGCAAGAAACAAAAATCAACAAAACTTGGACAACTTTGAATCAAATGAAGTGATGAAGGCAGCAGGGATTTCTACACCAGCCACCGAGTCAGTCGAGGTCTTTGAAAAAGCAGAGGAATTAGCGACTCAGTTTGGTTGGCCAGTAGTACTTAAGATTTCTTCACCCATGCTACTTCACAAGGTTGATGTCGGCGGGGTGATAACCAAGATAAAGAACAGTGAAGAGCTCAAGATTGCATGGGATAAGATAAGTGAGCAGAGAGAAAAATTAAGTGATGAAGTTAAGAAAGGGGCAAGGATTCAAATTCAAAAACAGGTAGACGAGGGAATAGAGGTAATAGTAGGAGTAAAAAGAGATGCAAACTTTGGCCCCGTGATGTTGTTTGGAGCTGGAGGTAAGTTGGCAGAATTAATTGCTGATAGAAACTTAAGATTGTTGCCAATGAGTATTAGAGGAGCTAGAGAGCTGGTTGAAAATTCAAAGATTTATACCATGCTTAAAGGGTTTAGGTGTGATTTACCATATGACTTAGATAAATTATATGAGACGATGGTGCGTTTGGGAAAATTAGTTGAATCTTCTGCCGATATTGCTGAAATTGAGATTAATCCGCTAATAATTACTCGTGATCAGGTTTGGGCAGTAGATGCAAAGACAGTGTTAACACTACCACCAAAAGCACTTTTTAAGGTTCCAAAATTTAGAACGGCGATGACGATTTCACATAAAATTTTGGCAAATCATTTTCATAACTTTATTTTTGAACTTGATGAAGCTATGGATTCAATGTCGGGTCAGTTTGTGGGTGTGAAGGTAAATGAACAGAGAATAAATAACTATTCGATTGCTAGCCGACCCAACCCAACTCATTTTGAGCTTCTGGTTGATGTTAGCCCTCAAGGGGTTGGATCGAAGTTTTTTGAAAATTTGAAAGAAGGTGAAAAGATTACCTTTTTGGAGCCAGTGGGGATTTTTACTCTAAAAGCAGATGATAATTCTGAGCAAGTGATATTTTTTGGAACAGGATGTGGGATAGCGCCAATCAGATATATGATTGAGGACGCTTTGGTTGATAAAAAAATCCAAAAGCCAGTGGTGTTGTATTTTGGAGTGAGGTATAAAGAGGATATATTTTGGCAGGATATTTTTGATGATTTGGCAAGTAAATATCCAAATTTTAGTTATAAGATATGTCTATCAAAGCCACCAGAAGATTGGGCTGGTTTGAAGGGTCATATTACTGACTATATTAAGGGAGATTTTGCTGATGCTAGCAAGTGTAGTGCTTATCTTTGTGGTGGAAATGAGATGATGGAGGAATCTTCAAAATTGTTACTGGAACAAGGATGTCTAAAAGAGAGAATATATTTTGAAAAATTTCGTTAAATATCTTATTTTTTATAAATTATTTATTAGGTAATATAAATATATGGACAATACAACAGTACAAATAGGTAAATATAAAGTGACAGTGGTTAGAGATTTATGTATAGGGGCAACCACTTGTGTGGCGGTGGCACCTGGAACTTTTGATATGGATGCTGAGAGAAAGGCAATAATAAAAGAAGGAAGTACGGATGCGGAGGCGACAGTATTGATGGCGGCACAGTCTTGTCCAACTAGGGCGATTACTATTGTTGATAGTGAGACGGGAGCACAAGTTTGGCCAGTTTAAAAATGAATAAAAATAAAGGTATATATTTGGCACTTTTGACAGCGCTTATTTCTGGAGTGTCAATTTTTGTAAACAAGTTTGCAGTCCATGCAATAAAACAACCACTAGTATTTACTTTTGTAAAAAATAGTGGAGTGGCGATATTATTGATGGCTGTTTTAGTGTTGGGGAGCAAATGGAAGGAAGTGTTGAAGTTGAATAAAAAAGATTTGGGAAAAATGTTTTTAGTGGGGGTGATTGGTGGTTCAATTCCTTTTTATTTGTTTTTTACAGGATTGTCTTCGACGCCAGCAGTTAATGGGGCAATTATTCATAAAACTTTAGTTATATGGGTAGCAATGCTAGCAATACCTTTCTTAAAAGAAAAAATTTCTTTTAAAAGAGCGGCTTTGGTAGCAATGCTTTTTGCTGCCAATGTAATGGTGGGTGGTTTTAAGGGTTTTAAATTTTCCCAAGGCGAGTTTTTAATTTTATTGGCAACTTTGTTTTGGGCAGTAGAAACCATAATTGTGAAAAAGGCTTTAAAAAATATTGATCCAGTTATTTTGGTGTCGGCAAGGATGGGGATAGGGGCAATTGTGCTATTGGTAATGTCGGTGATTTTAGAGCCAGTAGCTTTGGGTAAGGCTTTAAGTTTGAACACAAGCCAGTGGTTTTGGTTGGTATTAACGATGCTAACCCTTTTTGGTTACGTGACTACTTGGTATACAGCTTTAAAATATGCACCAGCAGTAACGGTGATGACGATTTTAGTAGGTTCAACTTTGGTGACTAACATTTTGTCGGCAATCTTTGTGACTCATAGTTTTAATACACTAATGGTTGCTCAGGCGACAATCATGGTGTTTTGCATTTGGATGTTGTCGAGGGAGGAAACGAAGTCAATATTAGATGGTGTTGAGAGTAAGTTGAGTCCAGTAAGTTAAATTTTTAATTTCCGCTGGAGTTAAAATTTTGACAACTTGAAGCCAGTGAACTGCAACAGTATCGCCAATTTTTATATCGGGAAGAAAGCCAGGGTGATATGCAAATGAAGCAGTAGTTAATTTTAATTTAAATTTTTTATCGATTTCTTCGAGTGAATTTAAGGAGACGGTTAATTTTGTTTTGGAGATTTTTTTGACCTGTCCCCACCGGACCATACAGTTGTTGATAGTTTCTAGATTATAGGGAACTGAGCCAGATGCTTTACCAACGCCAACATGAAGGACTTGGAAGAGGTGAAAGGGGATAAAAGTATTTGGAATCTTTTCTTTTAGTTCAGACAACAACCAGTCTGGGACACCTTGCTTCTTAAAATTTTCTAGAAGAATTGAATAGTGACTGATTTGGGCTTTTTTGAGTTCAGAGTTTCCCAACCAATAAGCCTCCTGAAGGGGGTAAGAATATTTGTCTTTGTTGGTAATCTTGGTAAGAGTATTCAGATAGGGGTTTAAAACAATAAAATTTTTAAGTTCTGCTTCAATATCAACACATTCACCTTTGATAACACAGTTAATCAGCTTGGAGGAAGCAGTATTGTCACCACAGTAACCCATAGAGTTTGGAGGGAGAGAAAAGCGGGCGGTAAGTTGTAAAGCTTTTTTATCCATGTTGTACTATATTACAACACTATGAAGGTATATGTTTTTGGAAATATTGATGTTGAGGGGGATAATGGGGCAATTGAGTTTGCCCAAAAAAATAAGATTGAAAATATAGAGTTTGAATTTGTTGATCCCAATAATGATTTGCCGCTTTTGAGTAAAGAAAAGATATGTATATTGGATACAATGATGGGGATTGAGGAGGTAACTTTGTTTTCAGAAAGAGATATTGATAGTTTGGAGCTGGCACCAAGAGTGACGGGTCACGATTATGATTTGGGTTTTCAGCTAAAGTATTTAAAAAAGATTGGGAAAATCAAGAAGATAAGAATAATTGGGATACCCATGGACAAAGAGAAGGTGGACTATGAGCGAATAATTTTCATTTTGAGAAAGTTGGTGGCACAAGACATACAGGGGTCGTAGGCGCGAATTATTTTTTCAGCATTTAGTTTTAGAGTAGTTTCGTCTTTGTCTAAATTTTCTTCAAAATATTTTTTTAGGTCG
>DATMWB010000024.1:0-6572 GCA_035562735.1 Candidatus Methanoperedens sp. | reverse complement strand
GTCTTGCATGGTGTTGAAACCCTCTTTTTTAGCTTGGTCTAAGATCTCATCGGTACCAACCCTTTTGGCAATTAATTCACGGATTTTTTTGCTGACTTCTAAAACTTCAAAGAGACCAATACGGCCAGTGTAGCCGGTGTTATGGCAAAATTTACAACCCTTACCTTTATATATTCGAATCTCTTTGTTTTTTCCAACGGGGATATAGTGCTTGGTGATCATATCTTCGGAAAGACTTTTTAGAAGTTCGTCGCGGGTGATAGTAAAAGATACCCGACACTTGTCACAAATTCGGCGGACCAAACGTTGGCCAACTATTACAGATACTGTGGAGGCAACCAAAAATGGTTCGACATCCATATCAATAAAACGAGAAATGGCTGCAGCAGCGGTGTTGGTGTGAAGAGTTGATAAAACCAAATGTCCGGTGAGAGCAGCATTGATGGCAATACCAGCAGTTTCATTGTCGCGGATTTCTCCGACAAAGATAATATTTGGATCTTGGCGAAGGATGGAGCGAAGACCGTTGGCAAAGGTGAGGTTGGTGCGGTTGTTTACCTGAATTTGGTTGGCACCAACGATACGATATTCAACAGGGTCCTCGATAGTAGTTATATTTTTTTCTCGAGCATTTAGGATTTTTAAAATGGAATAGATGGAGGAGGTTTTTCCAGAGCCGGTCGGTCCAGTAGAAAGCAACATGCCATAAGATTTGTTGAAGGCGTTTTTGACTTTTTCCATGTCTTTTTCATTCATACCAAGGTCAGAGAGACCAAAATCGCCAAGGTTGCTGGTAAGTAAACGCATAACTACTTTTTCGCCGTCTACAATGGGAATAATTGAAACACGAAGGTCAAAATAAACTTCCTTGGTGTGAAATTTTATCTTGCCATCCTGAGCGCTCAAATGTTCGTCGGTACGAAGACTCGACATGACTTTGATACGAGTAACGAGACGATCATGAAGAAGCTTGGGGACAGTTAAAACATCACTTAAAATACCGTCGATACGAAAACGAATTATGGCATTTTTTTCCTGTGGTTCGATGTGAATATCGGAAGTTTTTTCATGATAGGCGGTTTCAATAAGAAGGTTGACA
The DNA here is from genome assembly GCA_035562735.1 of Candidatus Methanoperedens sp. Taxonomy (GTDB): domain Bacteria; phylum Patescibacteriota; class Microgenomatia; order UBA12405; family UBA12405; genus UBA12158. The sequence continues at coordinate 5,473 of DATMWB010000024.1, read as the reverse complement.
ATTTTTTCAACTGGCGGGTCGTCAGTGCCGTCGACATTTGTAGTAGTTACCCCATCTTTGAGTAATTTTTCAAAAGTACTTTGAAGATCCTGACGATGATTTTGAAGAACATTTTCGACATCAATTTCACCGGAATAGTAAAGCTCGACTTTTAGGCCAGTTTTTTTGGCAATATTTTCTAAAATTTCTGAGTTGACCGGAGGAGCTGAGGTAGCAATTTTGAGAAGCTTGTCATCACGACTAAAAATGACGATTTTATATTTTTCGGCTAATGAGAATGGAATACTATCAAAGGCCTCGGGAGGGATAACTAGTTTTGAAAGATTGACAAAGGGAAGACTGAAATGAGAGGCCAACAATTTGCCCAATTCTTCGTCAGAAATAATATCCCGTTGGATTAAAGCCTCGGGAAAAGTTAGCTTGTTTTTTTCAGCAAAGCTACTTAATTCCGCCAACTCCTTTTGAGTGGAAATTTTGTTTTTTTGAAGAAGATTAATAATCTCTTGGGCAGTGAGAGATGACATCTATTAAGAATAGCAAATCTTGATGGCTATTTTTTAGTTTTGGCAACTTTTGGCACTACTACAAATCTGACTATGAATCTTTTTGAAAAACTTTGAAAGCAAGGATAGACAGTCTTGATTAAAGCATTTCATAAAAAGTCTTAATCAATAAGTTCTTTTAGCTCTTCGGTCAAAATGTTTTCAGGTCTAAAGCCTATAAAGTCTTTGACAAACTCCCCATTTTTGAAAAATTTCATGTTGGGAATACTTTGAATTTGATATTCCATGGCTAGTTGCTGATTTTCTGGTTGTTCGGTATCGACTTTAACGATTTTGATTTTACCGTCCATTTTGGCAGCAATGTTTTCTAAAACTGGAGCCATCATTTGGCAAGGTCCACACCAAGGAGCCCAAAAATCAACTAAAACAGGGATGTTTGATTTGATAACTTCTAAATTAAAATTTTCAGCACCGACCACATTAATTGGATTTGACATATTTTTTTAAATTAACTAATAAATTTTTATCATCACGGCTAAGAGATTTGAGACAGGTCTCAAACTTTTCCTCAATGACAGAGTCCATAACACCGGCAACTGCAGACTTGATGGCCTTTAGCTGGGTCAAGACTTTTTGACAATCAGCTTCCTTGTCCATCATCTTTTTCACACCCTCGATCTGACCGACGATGTTGTTTAAACGTTGCTGGTTTGACTTCACAATCTTATATTAAACTACACCCCCCCTAGGTGTCAAGGGTTTAGGGATAAAGATACTGGTTTTCTTTTTGTAGGCTTCGTAAAGAGGATTACCTTCGTATTTTTTTTCTAAAAGAGGTATACCGGAAACTTTGAGAATAAGGATGGTTATGGTCAGGGGGCCAATGATGGAAATAAGACTATTTGGGTTACTAAAACTGAGAAGCCAAATACCCCACCAGAGAGTTACTTCACCAAAATAGTTGGGATGGCGGCTAGTCGCCCACAAGCCTTGGTCCATAATCTTGCCTTTGTTTTTTGGATCTTTGATAAAGCGAGCAAGTTGCGCGTCAGCAGTGGATTCGTAGTAAAAACCAAAGACCCAGATAAGAATTCCTAAAAGATTTAGAAGATTAAAACCAGCGCTATTAATCATTATCGGAAAGGCAATCAGCCACATAAAAAATCCCTGTAAAAGATAGACTTGGAGATAAGAGCGGAGGTAAAAATATTTACCCCAATCATGACGCCACTGAAGGTAGCGAAAGTCTTCTTTTTTGTTTTTATTGCGGTGGTAAATATGAATGGCCAGACGTAATCCCCAGACCAAAACAAGGAGAGAAATTAGCAAAATTCGAGGGTTATAATTTGAGTATATGTTGTATGCAGATATAAGTATAAATCCCATACCCCATGCTATATCGGCAATGTCATTTCGCTTCTTTATTATTGATATTACAAACCAGCTGGACATGTATCCAAAGATTAAAAAAGCGACGGTCAACAAAGAATTTAGGATATCCATTTGTAAATTGAAAAACTAACTCCAGCGACTAATGCCGACAAGGTAGCTCCCCAAATTAGGTCAACAATGGTAATTAAAAGAGGCCAGTCTTTTATAGTTGCAAGGTTAGTCAGATCATAGGTGGCATAAGCAGAAAATCCAAAGAGAGCACCCATGGTGATGGCCTGCATTAATGACTTTTTTTCGATTGCGGGGACAAGGACAAAGGCAAGCATAGCGACAATATAAATTAGATAAAAAATTCCGGCGGCAGCGAGGTTGGGAGTTTTGCTCATGAGATATCCAAGGTGCTTGGCATAGAAATTTTTGGCAATGAGGGTCAGCCACAAACCATCGATAGCTAAAAAGACGGTTAGGGTTAGGAAATAGAGTTTAATCATTAATATAAGTATAGCTTAAATTAAAAACCCCTCAATTGAGAGGGGTTTTTTGGAGTAATTTATTAATTACTGATTGGTGTGCATGCCCATGCCACGACCTTGGCCGGAGCCATTTTTCTGACCCATGCCGTATTTGGCTCTAAAAGCATTCAATAAGGTGGAGTCACCTTTTTGTGAAGCAATTTGAGCATTGGCAAATTCTTTGAAGTTGGCTTCAGTGACGAAGCGAGTAGCGCCTCGGCCACTCATGTTGGCAGCCCAGGATTTGTAATCCCCTTTTTGAAAGGCGGTAACATTGGTATTGTGTCTCTCTTCAGTGTAATTGGGGCCTTTGACAGCAGCATTACCTTGGTAAGCGAGCACAGGAGTGAATGATTTGACAGCGACTAGCCCAAGGGCTAAAGCAGCCATACCTAAAACGATTTGAGTCTTCATATTTTGAAATATAATTAATTATTAAGCGACTTGCGCAGTCTATTAGTAATACAAGTCAGCCGTTAATTTTCTTTCAGGATAATTTAGTTACATCTTTCAAAAGCGGACAAATGCTTTTGTTCTGAGGCATTCATAAGGTTGACAAAAACTTGTTGAATGTCGGGATAGGCGGAAACTGAGGGCAATAAGGTATCGCGATACAAAGCGGCGTTGGCAATTTCGGCTTCAACTCCGATTTGGCATGATTCGGTGATAGTTTTGGGGACGGTAATTTTTCCAGTCCAATTATTTTTTGGGGTGGGTAAACCGTATTTGTCGTAGATAGCTTTTAGTGAGGCAATGTGTTGCTCTTCAGCTCCCCTGATCATAGAAAATGGTCTGACAGTACCAAATTTATAAATGACGGCTTCATAGACAGAAAGTGCTTTGTACTCGTCGTCAATAGCGGCATCGAGAGCTTTTCTAACCTCGGTGGGCAATGTGCCAACAGGATACTCTAGGTCATCGACCAAAAGACAGTCATCGGCAAGACAGGTACTTTTAGTAATTTGGGTATCTTGAGTTTTAGAGTCACGGTTTTTGGCTCCAACAAGACTATATCCAACAAAAAGGCCAATAAAGAGAGTAATAACGACTATGTAAGCGATTTGAGTTTTTTCTAAATTTTTGTTTTTCATAATTAAGGTTAGCACTAATTTAATAAATAAATATTTATTTTGTAATATTTTTTCCCATGCCAGTCCAAGGGCGAATTTCGGTGGCAGAAAAGTTGTTATCGTCAACCTGGGAACCAATTAGCTTTATTTCTACACCAGTTGTAATGGAAAGACGACCTTTGACTAAAATGTTTTGACCGGAGATGTTCCAAACTTTGCCATTGAAATCTGTTAGTTCAAACTTGTTGGCATCAATAATTTTGGTAATAGTGCCGGAGAGATAGCCGGAGCTTGGATTGTTCCAAGTTTCCAACTTCATGGGAACCATGTGACGGTAATAGGGAATGTCCCTTTCTAGCTGTTGATCAAGACGATTGGCCAAGCCAATTTTGAAAAAGGCACTTCCAATAATTAGACCGATAATAGTAATGGCGGCAATAACCTGCCATTTTGGGAAACGATAGGCACCCTTGGTTTTTTCGAAAAGAAGGTAGGAAATAACTAAAAAGATGATGGCAACAAATAGCCATAAATAAGGGACGATAATGTTGTCGATAATCCCAAAAATAGATAGACCAAAGCCGATGATCAACAAAAATAAACAGAGAATAAGACCGGTCCAAAGACTCCAGTTTTTAACGATAAATTCCCACTTGGGAATGGGTTTTAGATGTTTTTTGTTTATTAATTTAAGCGTTTTATCGCTGATATTGATTTTCTTTTTCATAGACCTCCTTGAATTGAATTTTTGCCCGAGAGAGAAGGGTGGCGACCGTTCCCATGGGCTTTTGTAAAATGTCGCTAATTTCCTGATAATCTTTGTCTTCAAAAAATTTTAGAATTAGAACTTCTTTGTATTCGGGTTTTAATTTTTCCAAAATAGTTTTTATATAGTCGTTGAAGTGAAGAGTAAGAGTTTCTTTTTCGATATTGGTATCGGCAACCAACCAGTCAATTAAATTATCATCAGAATCAGTCATATCGATTTTTAAAGACTGTTTATTTTTTTTAATAAAATTGATGGCCTGATTGTGGACGATACGATAAAGCCAGCTACTGAATTTTAAATTGCAATCGCAATCATTGAGATGCTGATAGGCATTGATAAAAGAATCCTCGATGATATCGGCAATATCGTCGTCAGGTAGATAGGTAAAACGACGGACATAATTTGATAGTTTTTCCTCATAACGAGTCATTAGACAGTAAAAATACTGACTATCCTTTATCGATAGCGCCACCAGCTCCCAATCCTCAAAATCTTGGCAATTTTTATCAATCATTTCTTATATCTAGTATATATACAATAGAGATAGGAGTTTTCTTTCAGTTAAATTTAAGCTATCTTGATTAGAGTCATATGATGAAAAAATTTGCTCCGGCACTAGTGGTACCACTTTTGATAGCTATTTTTATGGCTGTTAAAAACGATGTATTTAAAGGAGGAAGTGAGGCACAGGATAATTCTGAAAGCAATTTGTCGGCATCAAGTGACAAAATAACCAGTGAGGTGGAGCTAAAAGCTCTATCAATTTTGGGTGATCGTTGTCGAGGATGTGGCAAGTGTGTCAGAATAGACCCAGAACATTTTGAAATGAATGGACGAGTGGCCAAGGTGATTTCGAGTAAAAACTTGGGCTCAGCCAATCTTAGAATGGCGATTAACAATTGTCAGGATGAAGCCATATTATTAAAATGATGGATAGCTATAATTTTTTTCTAATAACAGGACTGGTTTTGGGAGTTTATTTTTTGACTAGGGGTCTAAAATTTCACCGACAGTTGTGGAACATGATATTGTTGGTTTTCTTTTTGATATCGGGCTTTTTGGGATTACTATTGGCTTTTGCCATTGATCAAAAGATGCCACTACTGCAGTATCGAACAATACTGTGGATTCATGTTGAGGCGGGAATTATTATGGCGATAGTTTCAATATTTCACACCCTCTGGCATATTCCCTATTTTAAGGGAATTTTTAAAAAGAATTGACAAA
>DATMWB010000023.1:0-41094 GCA_035562735.1 Candidatus Methanoperedens sp. | reverse complement strand
ATAGCTAAAAATCCTTCATCAATCAGAAATCTTGTGCCACGCCAGCTTCATCGTTCTCCAAATATTGTCCAAACTTCCAAAGGCAATCAAAAACACCGCTCCCAAAATTCCTAAAATTTTTAAGTAGTTGTATTTCTGTCCTTCCATAATTAATTTTATCATCATCAGTATTTATTATTTTGTGGGCAATAATGGACTCGAACCATTGACCCCCGTCTTATCAGGACGGTGCTCTAACCAACTGAGCTAATTGCCCAAATTTTTTAAAAATACGAAAAAAGGACCTACAATTTCCAATTAGTATATCACAGGAAATTGACCTTAAAGTTAGGCATTTGAAAGTTTCCCTCAACCGTCTTTCCACCCTCAAACACCCCAACTTCTGGTCTTTTACTTGAATATATCATTGTGCCACCCTTTCTCGCACCCACAATCTTTATTGTCGCCAAATCCACTTCTCCACTAGTTAGTGAACTTTCATTTTTTCCACTCTTTGCCTCCATTATCACTTTACCCAAATTTTCTTCAATTTTTACCGAAGCCACCTTGTCAAAAATCTTATTATTCACCTCAACGTTAACAATTTTTATTAATCCTGGATCATAGGAAAAATCAATAGAAAAACTGGTCACTTTTAGGTTTTCGCTTTTTGCCTTCAAAATTATTTCTGTCTCTGTTCCCGACCTCATATTTTCCGGAGTCTTAAAAAATATCTCTTTATCCAAAACTACTTTAATCTCTTTCTTTTCTGTCGCGTACCTATTGTTCACCCAATAGAAACCAAACATTACTAAAAGTAAGACACCCAAGGTTATTAATACTTCTTTCATACCCTATTTTACCAACAAAAACTATTTATATACAGTTCCACTTACATTGGTTTTATAGTTCTATAGGTTGGTCTAGGACTAACTGTTCTGGTAGGTAAAATACTTGGCCTTACTATTTTTGTCGGTGTTCTCGTAATCTCTCCAACTATTTGATATTTTGCTTCGCTTATTTTTTCAATCTTTAGTTCCTGATCCGAGCCACCCGCATTATATCCTGCAACAATATTTGTATAACTATTATCCAAACCAACCACTGCGTCACCCATTGCCTTTGCTACAAAATCGAGTCTAATTACACTCACGACTCCACTAGGTAAATTTTTTACATCTTTTCCAATACTCGTCCCCACCAATGAATATGTGCCTTGTTTTGAGTCATTTTCTGCGATTAAAATCTCCTCCACACCCTGTAACCAAGTAATGCCACCTGAAAACGTACTATTGGTCAGTACTGTCGCTTTTTCTAATTCGAGTTTACTCGAATCATATTTTATTTTTAAATCTGCACCTGTCAGGAAATGTGTTTTTGAATCAATCATCATTGTTGTCGTCACCCTTTCCCCAACTTTTATTGACTTTGCACCTGGCAAAAACAAAGCTTCAACACTGGCAAAGCTCGCTCCTCTTCTTGTTTCTTGACTACTTTTAACCAAAAAGCTTGCCCCCATTAAAGCCGCAATCAAAACAACAATTACTAATATATTTATTTTTTTCATATTTTAGTTACTCAAAGAAACTACTAAACTTTTTGCTAGTAAAAAGGCTTTTTTCCATATTTGATAATCCTCCAAATCTACTCTTTTATTACAATCAAAATCAGCTTTCTTTGCTTGACTATTGCTATATTCGTATTTCCAAATTGCAAAATCCTTCAATGTCGTTACCCCATCCCCATCTGCATCTCCATTCCGACTACAAGTCACCGTCGCGGTGGGTACACTTGTCGTTACCATCCTTACACAGGTTCCATTCGAACCAGGCATCCCACTTTTTACTATACATTTATAACCTGAGGGGCACAATTTTGGTGGATTTATAGACATATTACATTCCATACTTGGTACCACTGTTGGAGGACAATTTCCATGCCCCAAACACATCTTCTGGGCCTGAAGCGAATATTCAGCCGCGCTCGCGCACGCACTGTTACCCCCAAGCTTTCCACTCAATCCATCATAACAAGAGTAGGTGGCATATCGGTATTTACCCTCACCACAGCTTGTATAAACCGAAAAACTATTGACTCCCTCTTTACACACTTTTGGAGTTGGACTTACTGCCACTGTTTTACAATATTTTCTTGGCATCACCTGTGTGCAATAGACACCGCTGGGACATACTGGCATTGGTGGTTGATAACATATCTGACCCACCGCACAATCCTTATCTGTTTCACAGCTTCCCACTGGAGTCGGAGTTATTTTTTGAAAAACAAAATTAGCAAACGCTTTAAATTCAAGGTTTGAAAAACTCAAAGTTACTGGACTATTACCATTTTTTGGATCAGCCGCGTTCAACAAAAATTGTCCACTCTGTTTAAAGCTCTGACCCACGGGAGCATCAAAAAATCTTCCGTAAAAATACACCCATTCTGTGTTTGGTTGAGCTTGGCCATTGTATACTCTTATTTCGTTTGACCACCATCGTTGACCATCCGAATAGAGATAAACAAACATTCTCATTTCAATATCATTTTCATACCAAACCACCTCCAAAGTCATATAATATTGACCATTATCCATCAAATATGGTGGATTTGAGTGGACACATATCCTCTCTCCAGTAAGTGAATTACACGCTTTTGAAGGATTAACTGTAAATATCCGCCCCTGACTCGTTCCATCAGCCACCTTTATTTGAAAATTAGATGCCACAAAACTAGCCCATTGGGTACTCCACTCAACATTTTTCAATCCAATCGGTGTCACGGTTGGTGTAACCGTTGGCGTCAATCCACCCCCAAAATTGGAATCGCACCTTATATTTTTATCCGCGTTCATATTAAATTCTGTACAATCGTCTCTTTCCAAGGTACCACAGCCCTGATAAATTCCACTATATTTGTTAAAACACACTTTTGGATATCCGTTATCCAAACACATTTTAAAGTAATTTTCACTTCTGTTTAAATTAATCTTATGGAGTATTTCACAAGTGATAGTTGGCACTTGAGTAATTTTTGGTATCACAGTAACAACAGGACAACCTTTTTTCATCCCATTTTTGATAATCTCGTAATCCAATGAGTCAGTTTTTCCGTCATTGTTAAAATCTGCGGACTTTCCTTTGCCACTTCTATTTTTCATCCATATTAAAAGATCTTGAACATCAATTTTCCCGTCACAGTTCGCGTCGCCACATTTTTTCATTGAACAATTATTTGTGGGTAAATTCTTCAGACATTCTTCTTTAGTCGTAAAGGTACGTAGTCCTTGATACATGTATGATCCACAGAAGCTTTTTTGATTACATACTAAACTCGTGTTATCAAACCACCACAAAGTTTGACACGGTGGCGTCAAAGCTTTCACTTCCCTAGGAAAATTCAAAAAAAATAACCCCAACAAAAAGGCAGTTATTATCATCATAAATAATACTAACCCCTTCTCTTTATCATTTCAACTACTCTTTCCGCTACATTTATACCCGTTGCCTTTTCAAAACCTTGAAATTGACATTGACGATTTACTTCCAAAATATAATCATTACCCGCCTCGTCCTTCATAATATCTACCCCACCATAATCCAGTCCACAAACTCTTGCCACTTTTTCCGCCAATTCTCTCTCTATTTCACTCAAATTCCACTTCTCCACCTCTCCTCCAAGAGAAAAATTACTTCTAAATTCTTCTCCCACCGCACTTCTTTTCATTCCCCCAATCGCCTTACCGTCAACTATTACCACCCTAATATCCCACCTGGTGGGCAAACATTTTTGCCACAAAAACATTCCTAAATTTTTTTCATTAATTTTTTTGACAAATTTTGCCATTTCTTTTCTGTTTTCAAATTTCCTTACCGATTTTCCTTGATATCCCTTTTCATGTTTGGTAATCACTGGATATTCCCACCCAAAAAAATCATCGCTTTTAAAATCTAAAATTTGATCTTTTGTATAAAAAATCTTTGTTGGCACTACCGGTATTTTATTTTCTAAAAATACGCCATGTTGGGATATTTTTCCCATTCTAGTCCACTCAAGATAACCCTTTGAATTGACACAAAAAATTCCTCTCTCTCGAAGAATTCTTATTGCCAAGTTTCTTGCTTCTGTATATTTCCCCGATTTTGTTCCAGCCACTCTAAACCACAAACCCATTGTATTTTCAGGAGTCAATTCCTCTCCTTTTACAAACACCTTAGTTTCGCCATTATTTAAATCAAAACTCAAATCTCTATACAAGGCTCTATTAACCTCAATACCCATTTTTTTTGCCTCAGTTTCCAGTCTATCCACCTCAAACTGGCTTTGTCTAAGCGACATTGTAAAAGTAACAATTTTTTTATTCATATTTTTTATTTATTAATTTATATAAAAATATAATCGAAAAATTTCGAAGATGTTTTTTTTAGCGACGTTGAGCCTGGTAACAGACTCGCAGGAGCGAAAAAATATATCAAGAAATTTTTTATAAAATATTTTTATTTTTTAAGCGAAACTAAATATTTAACTATCTCCATTGGTACATCAATTCCTGTTGCCTTCATAAAGCCTTTAAATTGTGGTCCCTTATTTACCTCCCAAATCACCGGCCTTTTCATATCAAAGTTACGAAACGCTACATCCACTCCAGCCACCGCCAATCCACAAACTTTCGCCGCTTTTACCGCCAATTCTTTTACTTCTTCCGATAAATCAGCAATTTCAACTGTCCCTCCAGCACTGTAATTGTTTCTAAACTCTTTTTTATTAGTACTGGCTCTTTTCATCACTCCAAGTACTCTATCTCCTAAAACCAGCACTCTATAATCACCATCATTTTCAATATATTCCTGAATCATGTATCTTTTTCCCTCCTGTGTTTCACTAGTTCTCAATTTTCTCACCAATTTTTCCATCTGTTTTAAATTATCAGCTTTAAAAACTCTTGTCCCCCTGTCTCCGCCACTTCCTTTTAAAATAATTGGGAAAGAAAACTTATACTCACTTTCAAGTATTTTCTCCTGATTTTGAGCCTGTCTAGCAGCTTCACCTGTCGAATAAACTCTTTCACTAGGCTCACTGTTTCTAGCCATTACCTCATAAAGATACCAAAGCGATCCATAGACACTTTTTGGAATATCAATTCCTACTTCTTTTAATTTCAGCATCTGCCACGCTTTACATGCATAGCTCGGTTTTCCATATCTAACCAATGGATCAATCACCACCACTCCCTGCCCGCCTAAATGCGAAGCTTTTGGCGTGGTTATACTATTTATAATAAGGTCCACCTCTTCCCAATGTTTTCCGGTTGTCCGAAAAAACAAAACATCATAATCATTTACATCTTTACCTCTTAGGGAAATTTTTCCAGTTTCAGTTTCAAAGCAAACATTGTTATACGACACCAAATCCAATTGTTCCCCAATTTTTCTAGCCGCATTACGCACCATTACCAAATGTTTACTAATTTTCCCTCCAAAAAATAACGCTATTTTAGTCATATTTTTTATATAAATTGATTAATTCGCAAATATAATTTTTTAGAGCTTTGAGCGTGGCCTGCCCACACTCACCGCGAAAAAAAATTATATTAAGAATTAATCTTAATTTATTATTTTTTTATTTTTATAACTTTTAACTTTTTTATTTCTTTTACGTTAGTTGTAGGGAGATTAGACTTCGCACTAATCAAAAACCCCTCTAAATCTTTTCTCCCCAATAAAAATTTTGTTCGAAGTTTACTTCTATCAGCCACGTTCACCGCTGTCACCACCTTTTTTCCCTGCAGCCAAAAAGTAGTCCCAATTACTGGTCTATCTCTATGCTTTCCCAAACTAGATTTGTAGTGTCTAAAATATAATACTTTTTCTGTTGAAAGTAATCCCAATTTTTCCGCCAAATTTCTATCAATTGAAGATCTAAACGCCCCTGTATCCACCTTCGCCCTTACTTCAACTACTCGATGTTTTTTTAATTTCAGGATGGGACTTTTTTGTAAATCTGGTTTAAATCCCCTAGGAATCTTCATCTTTATAATCTCCAGTGGTTGAATCTTCTTTTCTTTTTCTTTTTCCGCCACCTTATCAGAAAATTTTTCACCAAACAAATATTTTGACAAGGAAATTGCATGCTCATCACTTCGAATCGATATGTCATCAATCTTTTCTATTCTTCTTTTTAATCCTGCCTTATTGCAAAGTTGTATCGACAAACCTGGTCTCGCGTTTACCTCTAAAACCTTTGGACCATCGTCTTTATCCAACACTACATCAATCCCCATAAATCCCAAACCAGGTATCGCTGCCTGACACTTGACTGCAGTTTCCAAAATCTCTTTCCAAAATGGAATTTTTATTCCGTTTACTTTTATACTTCTTTTTTTTCTAAAATCAAAAATCTTTTTTATCTCTTCACCCTTCCCCTCTATTCCAAAAGTAGTTATTCCAGTTGCCAAATCAATTCCTAGCCCATACGCCCCCTGTTGTAAGTTTGCCTTACCACCGCTTTTCTCAGTGGGGATTCTAAACATTGCCATTACCGGCACCCGATTAAAAACAATCACCCGAATATCGGGAGTTCCTGATTTTGTTAAAGACAAAAACATCGGATGAATTTTGACTCTCTCCTCAATAATTACACTATCAGCACTTCCATGCATACTATATCTACCCGCCAAAATTTCTTGACAATGCAATTTCATCTCGTCCAAACTGATTATCTTCCCATTCATCATCAAATATCTCGTCTCAATACTCTCCTTTTTCATTTCTAGTTTCTTCCTTACTATCAGTATTCCTTCTCCACCATAACCCGACACTGGCTTTATCACAAAGTTAGCCTCCAATTTTCCCCAATCAAAATTTGCTAGCTCTTGACTATTTCTTAGCCTAACAATCATTGTTGGCACACTAACCCCAGCCTTACTTAAGAGTCTCTTTGTCCGATATTTACTATCAGCAATCGACCTTCCCTCAGCACTGTTTTTACGCAAATACACCTTATTTCTCTCATTCTTCGTCAAAAATTGTTGATACTGCCTCAAATTTATTCCAAACATAATTTATTTAATTATTTAAAAATTGAAAAATTAGCAGTTATCTTTTTTTGTTGACGTTGAACGTGGTGACACATTCACAGGAAACAAAAAAATGGTAACAATAATTTTTCATATTTTTTAATCATCACTTTTTTCTAATAGCATTCTTAAACCTTTTAATTTCAGTTAAACGTATTCCACCATAACTCCCAACCAATAAATTTACCACAATTACCAACAAAATTACTGCCTCAGGATACTTTAATACTAAATTTTGAACATCCCCAACCCCCATAGTCAACGCTCCCACCCCAGCCAAAATCAATGTTCCTATGGTTAATCTAACAGCCTCCTTTTTACTCTTTATTAGCTGAGTTCTCACAAACTCTTCAGTCAATAAAATCATAAAAAGAATTGGAAAGATAGATATTTTACTTACTTCAAATACTCCCAATACAGCCGCACCCGACATTAATCCAAAAGTTCCCAAACTTACAAACAATAAGGTAATCGATCTAGCTGGCCAAAAATGAAGTTTATATTTTCTAAGAATCAAGTTACTCAACAAAGTAATTGCCAAAATAACCACAAACAATGCCACTCCACCCACTACACCTGTAGCCAACAAAGCCACCGCCATCATCGTCGGGGTAAAAATTCCATAACCCGATACTCCAACCACATAATGAAGCAGGGATACAATTGTCGCCACCAAAGGTAATAATAATAATAGTACTACCGTGTTCTCAGGTACCCCCATCAAAACTGCTTTTGAAATAAAAAAACTTACCATGTTCCAACCTTGCCATCTAACTTCTGGGGTAACTTTTTCTATTTTATTGGATACTTCCGTAATATTTTCTCTTTCTACAACCGGAGTAGCTTCAATTACCACTGTTGGTATCACAGTAGGACTAGGAGTCTTGGCCTCTATTTCTTTTACTCCAAGTAAAAGAAATAAACAGACAAATATTAGAAGGGCAGTTTTTCTCATATTTTAGGTTAATTCGTAACTAATAACTAATTACTAATAACTCTTTTGTGGCGTATTATAACACCATTATCACCTAATTTATTGTATAATCTACCTATCTAATTATGAGTCACAATTTACTAGCTTTAGTCGACATTGGCCGTGACACTCCTCTTGGCAATGGTACTGCTATCAGTACCAAGTATCCTGACCCCACCACTCTTGTTACCCTAATTGTAAAAAATGGCCTAACTATAGCGGGTATTATTCTCATTATTCTCATCATTGCTGGTGGATTTATGATGATCGCCAGTGCTGGTTCTGGTGACCAAAAACAGGCTGCTACCGCCAAAACTATGATTACCGATGCTCTTATTGGCTTCTTGGTAATTTTTCTTAGTTACTTTATAATCCAAATTGTTGAAGTTATTACTGGGTTATCTATTTTATAAAACCTATGCTCTCAGTTTTTGGACCAGAAATTAAAAATCCCACCAACTATACCGGTGCCCAAGGTCAAGGTCTTTTTGATTTTCTTGGCAATATCCTAAAGTTTGCCGCAGTCGCTGGTGGAATCTATATGATTATCCAAATTATCCTTGCCGGATTTGACTATATGAATGCCGCTGGAGATTCAAAAAAGCTTGAAACCGCTTGGGCCAAAATCTGGCAATCCCTAATTGGCCTAGCAATTATCTCTGCCGCCTTCATTATTGCCGGTGTTATAGGTCGTCTTACCGGTCTTAATATTTTAACTCCTACAATCTATGGACCCAACCAATAAATTACTTGCTGTTACCTATACCTTAGAAGGACCGGGACTAAGTCCTCAGGACGGTGCCGAGGCAACTAGTATGTTTGAAAAATTCTTTAGTACTATTTTAGGTGTCCTGACCATCTCCGCAGTTATCTTCTTTGTCGTTCAAATAATTATCGCTGGTTATGGTTTCATTTCTTCTCAAGGTGACGAGAAAAAATTAGAAATAAATCGCTCCAAGCTTACCAACGGTGTTTTGGGACTTTTCATCACTGTTATTGCCCTAGGTCTTGGCTCACTTCTTGCCAAGCTCCTTGGTCTCAACAACCCACTTGATCTTGAACTTATGTTTACCAATATGGGTTTATAAAAAAATATGATCACCAATCCAATTCTAAAAGATCCCGAGACTCAGGTAGCCGATCCTACCACTTATACCAACAACGTTCTTCAAGCCGTCTTTTCCATATTTTTTATTGTCGGTATCATCTATTTTATGTGGCATGCCATTATGGCTGGCTACCACTTGATTAGCACCGAAGGTGACCCAAAAAAACTCGAGGTTGCTCGTCATCAGCTTACTTATGCCTTAATTGGTTTAGTTGTTATCTTTAGTATCTTCGCCATTCTAAAATTTGTTGGCTCAATTCTTGGTCTCAACGACCTAGAAAATTTAACAATTACCTGGCCTACCCTTTAAAAAAACTCATCTTACTGTTAAAATTCAGTAGTTAATTTATAAATTATAAAAAATATGATGTCTTCAATCAAAAATAAACTCCAATACGCTTTCTTAGCGGTTCCTGCTTATGCTGCTGATACCATCAAGCTTACCCCAGGTGGTGGCTTTGGTGATTCTTTAACCGGTATTACTATTTCTGGCATAGTTTCTGGTGCTATTTCTCTAGCCATGTTGGTTGTTGCTTTAGTTTTCTTCTTTATCCTAATCTTGGGCGGTCTCAAATGGGTCATGTCCGGTGGTGACCAAAAAAATGTCGAAGCTGCTCGTGCTCAAATTACCAATGCTCTCATTGGTTTAGCTATCGTCTTTGCTGCCTTCGCCATCATGAAACTTATTGAAACCATCTTCGGTATCAGCCTTCTTTCTGGCATTACCGTTCCAACTTTCAATAAATAATTCTCTTATTGAATTCAAAACCCGCCGACAAGGCGGGTTTTTGTTGCTATAATAAGTCATGAAATTTATTGCCATTCTTGCTTTACTTTTTCTAAACTCCGCCACCCCCATTTACGCTCAAACCACCAAAACTTGGTCCTCTCAAGCAGGTGGTCGTTGTGTCAAAACTGTCACTAGCAATGGTAATGGTTTAGGAGATGTTACCTACAACGATATTGCCTCAATTCAGGGATTAGAATGTCTTTTTTATAACGTCCTTCAAGTCGTCGTCATTATCGCTGGTTTAGCCTTTCTTTTCATGTTTATTAGTGGCGGTTTTAAATATCTTTTTAGTAGCAATGAACAAAAAGCCGTTGCCGCTGCCTCCTCTACCCTTACTATGGCCATAATCGGTCTTATTGGTATTATTGCTTCTTGGCTCATACTCAGCTTTATTCAAAAATTTACTGGTATAAATATTACCCAATTCGTTATTCCTGGCTAATCAATGAAAAAAACTGCCTTCCTTATCTCTAGTTTCTTATTTCTAGTTTCTAGTTTCTCTTTTCTCGCCATTCCTACTCACGCTTTCAATCTTCTTGATTTCCTCTTTCCCCCTGTTCAAATGAAACCGGCCGAACGTGACACCCCAAAGGAGTCACTCGCCCCGGAAGTTCCCAGCAATGATACCTATTCCAATACCCTAAAAGAAGATACTATCAACTGTCAAGGTACCGTTGGTCTCTCAAAACATTGGGATCCAGAAAAAAAAGAGACTGGCACCACCAATGCCAACGGTCAACCAGTTGAAGAATTCGTCCCCTATGATGCCAAGGATTTAGAAGGTGAGATGGATGTAAAAAACCTAAGTAATGATTATTACCGCAATTTCCAATCTTTTTTTGCCCGAGGCGGTGTCAAATGCACTGAAGAAAAAGCTCAAAAATATTTTAACTCTTTAAGTATGGATGGCTCCTCAGCCTCTGTCCGAAACACACCCTACACCCAAGTTCTCTATTCTCGTGGTCAATTTCTCTCCGAAGTTGCTCTCTCCCTCTACGAAGGTGATCCCAAATACGACACCGTTGTTCAGGACTATCAAATTGCCTGGTCATGTTCCGGCACCTGCCAAGAGCTTACTAATCAAAAAGTTGGTAATTGCCGCCCAATTTTTGCCAGCGAGCTTATATACGGTCTTCAAAACGAAAAAGTCTACCATTCTTCTCCTACAGCCGAAGCTTCAACTTTCCCAGGAAACATCATTGGTGCCGTCAATTCTCATTACAGTAATGGTTGTGGAAACGGCGATTACGGCTGTTACAAAGACCGTTCAGGTGGTAAGGCTTTTTCTCCTCTTTCAAAAGACCTTTATAAGTTGATGTTCAAACAAATTAACTTCGTCCCCAAGGGAAATGTCGACAACGAGGTAAAAGTTATTAGATATGACGGTTACGATATGGCTGCAAAACAAAAAATTAATCCTTCACCCACTATTTTTCACCGTACTCTTCCCAATGCTGGTGCCGCTAATGGAAAAGAAGCTCAAAAATCTCTAAGTTACGTCAATCCAACAGAGCAGGAAAATCTTCCAAACGCCAACCTTTGTGACAGTGTCAAAGTAAATTCTGAAACTGCTCGAGACCAGCCCGTACAAGGACTAATTAGTCTTTTTGTTCATGGGATTTTTAAGCATGTACCAGCTGGTGAATCTCACGATCAATCTGAAACCAACGAAGTCACCAGTACTTATGACAATCAAGTAGTGCCAAATACTCAAACCGCCGAACAAGCTTTTTCTAATATGATTCCTGATCAGGTTCTAAAAAAACAGGATTTAATTAATCAAGAATTTTCCAGTAAAACCACCACCAATCAAAATTACCCCATTCCCGATCCTGGCTATCGAGCCAACCTTCTATATCGTGAAATGTTATCCTTACTTCGTCCTTCAAACTGGTTTTAATATGAAAACTTTACCTATTATTTTGTTAAAATATTAGTATGACTCGCTGCTCACGTATTATATTTTATCTTCTTATTCTAGTTTCTAGCTTCTCCTTTCTAGTATCCCCAACTCTAGCCCAGACTTCAAATCCCTTTCTTCAAAAACAAAGTGCTATCAAGGAAGGCACTGGTCTAGAATCTTGGACCAATGAAGCTATGAGTAGCAATATGATGTCACTTTTTAATGGTATGGTAGGTGAAATTCCCGAAGAAATTTTTGAAGGTTCCCCCACAGCAGCCACTATTCCCAAATTTATCCCTGGCGGTGCCTTTGGCACCATGAACAACATGATTGCCTCCCTCAATACTCCCCCAGCTTCAGGCGTCGAATACATTGCTCAGGTAAAAGACTCCTTTTTAGGTAAACCAGCTTATGCCCAAGGTGTAGGTTTTAGTGGTCTTCAATTTTTACTTCCCCTTTGGCGAGGTTTTCGTAATGCTGTTTATGTCTTAGCTTCCATTATTTTTGTTGTCATTGGTATTATGATTATGCTTCGGGTAAAAATTAGTCCCCAAGCCGTTGTTACCGTTCAAAGTGCTATTCCACAGCTAATTACCACACTAATTTTAGTCACTTTTTCTTATGCAATCGCCGGTCTTGTCATCGACATCAGTAATTTTATTCAAGCTCTTGTCGTCGCTCTTCTTTTTTCTGTAAAGGGCGTACCTATTACTGGCGACCTATTTCCAGGTTGGTGGGGTTCTGGTTTTCCAGTCGTATCCGACATTATCAATGGTATTAGTTCAATATTCACTCCCAACAATTTTGATTTCGCCAGTCTAAGTAACCCCAACCTTACCAACATGCAAGTTCTTACCTATCGTGCTGTTCCAGGTTGGCTCTCAATGGTTATGTTGGGTGGACTTTTAGGTAGTATTATTGTTGGCTTCTTACTTGGTGGAGTAGGTAATATTATTGGTTCCGGTGTTGGTACTGTTTTTGACATGATTGGCCGCGTTGTCGGTGGTGCTGCTGGTGGTTTGATTGGTGGTATTTTAGTTCCCATTATTCTTTGTATTATCGTAGCTATTTGGCTTATCAAGCTTTATTTCGGTTTATTAAAGTGTTATGTCACTCTAATTTTCAAAATTGTTTTAGCTCCACTCGAAATTGGTATGGGGGCCTTCCCCAACGCCAAAATGGGTTTTAGTAGCTGGATTATGGATGTCTTTGCCAATATGGCAGTTTTCCCAGTAGTTGGAGTATTTCTTGTTTTATTAAATATGATTGTTGATGCAGTTTCTGTCTCAAATGTTGGTTCAACAGGTGGTATGTTTCAATCAGCCGTCTGGGCCCCTTCACTTCTTAGTGCTGGTGGAATTTCTCCGTCTATCATTGGTGCCGCTGTTGGTTTGGCTGGTCTAGCCCTTATTGCCAAGCTTCCCGAAATGGTTCCTCAGTACATCTTCATGATCAAGCCATCTCCATGGGGTCAGGCTATTGGTGAAGGTTTAGGTAGTATTACCAAGAATCCTGTCACTCAAATGGGAGTTCAAATGGGTATGCAAGTTGGTGCCGGTAGAGGTATCGAGTATCTAAGAGAAAGAAGAGAGAGGAAAAACGACGAAAGAGCAGATACAGAACCAGATGTTACACCTCCACCGTTACCAGCACCACCACCGTCGCCTAGAAAAAGATAAATTAAAAAAGACTTATTACAACTTAACATTGTATGCCGCTTTCTCAAGATCGTTTAGAAGAGAATATATTCGTACATTGCCCATAGCTTTACTTTGTTTCATTGCCCACTCCATTTGTTCTTTTGTCAGAAATGAATCAATTCCTCTCTTTCTTTCTGGTGCTTTTCCCGCCCTTACCGCAGCTCTATCCAGTTCATCCATAAAAGCAATTTCATCCTCCGTCATCGACAAAACTGATAGGGCGGCACGTTGCATACGCCACACATCTGCCTGTCTCCATACTGTTCTACTATCTGCTGTAGAATTCATCAACATTACTGCATAAACCCACGGTCTAAGTGTTAATTCATCATATGGATCGATTTTTGAAAACGCATCGTTAATCTCAGCAAACATTGTTACCCCAACCTTTTTAGGATCTACTGGATCTGTACTCATTAACAAGTCTTTTACCACTTGAGCTTTTTGAGGAATAATCATTGCATAAAATGTCTCCCAATCTAATTTTCCGGTAGCGTTCTCATAAATAATCGCTGCTCCACCTCTTGAGGCATCATGATATATCGGAGTGTGTGGATCCTTCTGTCTAGAAATGAACCTCAGCCAACCTGGCATTAATGTTTCAATATGACCACGGAGAATTCTTGAACCGACATTTTTACCTTTTGGTGAATCATCAGACAACAATTCACCAAAATGAATTAATTCAGACAACTTATCTCCGCCCGCAAAAGCAAGATTTGCCCCAGAAACCTCACCTGTTGCCCACATCATGTCTTCCGCGAGCTCAACCGCTTTTCTTGCTTCTGTCATCGGCACTCCACTTTGAGAAATTTTGTGAACCATATAATTTCTCACCCTACTCTGAACATCAAGCCTATTATCAATAAAAAAATTTGAATACCTTGTTGGGAAATAAGGTGAACGCAACACTGGTTTAGACATTATGTCAATTCTATCTCCCCCATCAAAATCAGCAGTCGCATCCAGTATCTTTTGATAATCGCATACGGCATCTTGAAATAAGTCCCATGCGTCACCCATATGAATTTCCATATCACCTTCTGCACCTCTCATCAAATACATCAT
This sequence comes from Candidatus Methanoperedens sp., assembly GCA_035562735.1. Taxonomy (GTDB): domain Bacteria; phylum Patescibacteriota; class Microgenomatia; order UBA12405; family UBA12405; genus UBA12158. Next base: position 26,501 of record DATMWB010000023.1, on the reverse strand, counting down.
TTGTTCTCTTGTCATTAACATTCCCGATCTCTTTAATCTACCAACAGCATCCTGAATATTCGAACCATCTTTTGCTGTAAGATGACCATTTGAATTATGCATCTCTAAGTTTGTGTTGTGTAAAGCTAATCTAGCTTTTATTTCCATCCGTATTCTTTCGCTAGTCAACCTTCGACCATCTTTCTCCCTCTGATCACCGGCAATCATTAACAACCAACTTTCAATAGACTGAACAGATAAATCATGACTGTCAACCGTAGAAGACTCAATAATATCTAGTGCCCGTCTAACTAAACCAAGAGTCTCACCTTCAGGTGGAAACGACCTTTCAATAAAAGCTTTGTGATAATCATAACTTTCTCCTTCAGATTCTTGTATCCATTTAGCTAAATAGTCAATTGCCACATCCTTTGATATATCAACACGATCAGACTCAATAAAATCCAATTTACTCACTTGCCTCAATACTTCATTGGCCTTATCTCCCAATTCATCTGGATTTTCATGCCTAACCCTATCAACTCTTTCCATAAGTTTTCTTATTTTTGCACCAGGTCCATCCAATTTTCCATCCTCATCAATAAAGGCACAATCTGCTATCCAACTTCCCAATCCTTTAAGAGGTTCAGGTAAAATATCATCAACAGACCTTCCTCCAGCCACTACTTGCTCCTCATAACCTTGATCAATCAATAATTCATAGTGTGCCTCACTAATTTCCAATAATGCTGCCCTTGCATCTGCTGCCTCTACATCTTCAATTTTTGCACCTACGTCACCTGCAACATCGGGATCCCCCGAATTTCTAATCTTTAACAAGTCTGAAACTGTTTTTGCTCCAGAAATTCGCTCACTAATCAATGTTGATGCGGCAACTCCTCTTTCGGTATCACTTTTCGACATGTCCAAGACACCAAGTTTAGTTATTTTAGCTTTTGTAGCCTCCCTGACTGTAGTTGCTACCGGACTCTCAACAATTCTTTCAATGTTGCTCATAAATAAATTATATCATTATTAACCTATAATCATACAATTTCATTAAAATAATTTAAAATCATTGTGAGGAACTAAGAGATGAAAAATTGTTAAATCTTGGTTTAACTCCAACTACTGATTGTCAACGTGACGTCATAAAATACGAAGGATATAATTCAATTGGAATAGAATACGATTCTTGGTTTCATGATGGCGGTCACGCTGACTATTACGGAGACAAGAGAGGATCTTCTTCAATAGTTGCCGAGAAACTTGGTAAAAAAAATTTAGTTTACAAGAAAAATCACAGTATATTTACGAGAAACCAACACACTAGAAACAATAGGGGATGCAAAAACAATGATTGACAATATCGCCAAGGCATTGGCAGGAAATCAGATGGTAAAACGTGTAGTGACATAAGATAATATAAAAGTCATTAGAAATTTTGTTTATAATGTTCTAATGTCCTCAATTGAATCCATCAACCTGCATATTCGCACCTACCGCTCTGCCCTCAAGGGCAATCTCGAGGTCACCGTCTCCTCTCTTTCAAATTCTTACCTAAAGATAGAATCAATTTTACATCCCTTAGCAGCCGATCCCACTCGTCTCGACGCCTCCGCCATCGTCTATTCCTTTCTCCGTCTTCCAAAAATTATTGATCAAACAAAAATTATCGTCATGGGTCAAAGTCCTCAAGTTTTTGCCCACGCCGGTTTCCAAAACGTCACCTCTTGGAAAAAAGTACCTCGGACAGTCCGTCGTCGCTCCCGCTACTTTGATTCCAAAAACAAAATTTGTGCCTCCTTTATTTCCTCTATCTCCGATGTTGACGATATCGTCAATTTAGTTCTCGCCTACCAAATCGAATGGAACAAATTCCATTCACTAATTACCCATACTTATCCGTCTTTTACTACTTTTAAAAAAGAATTTATAAACAATCCCGAGCCTCTCGACGGTCTAAAACTTATCAACCTCTCCCTTGATGATTGGAACAAAGTCAAAATCGCCCTAGGGAAAAACTGGCGCCTTCGTCTTAAAAAAATATATTCTCACCCCCAAAACCTTCGACTCCGCCTTCTCGCCGCCTCTTGGATTGACTACACTAAAACCACCCAACAGTGGTGGCAAGATGTCACTTCCGCCACTTCAAAAAAGTTTAATTTTTCCACCCAAAACATCTATTTTGTTAGTAGTAACTCCCATGCCTTTCAAAACCTAATCACTGGTTTTGCCAAAACTTCCGAAAAAAATCTAATGAAACTTGCCCCTCAAAATTATGAAATATCCAATCCCTATCTTTCTCATCAAGACTTCCTTTACTATCTCTCTCGCTTTTTCAACCAAGACAAAAAATACCAGTCGAATATCAAAAAAATCGAAAATCAGCTTGGAGTTGCTACTATTCCCTCAGCTCACCATCTAGAGATAAATACCCAAATTTTCCCAGTCTCTTCTCTTTTTAAAACCAAAAACCTCGATTCCCGCCTTAAAATTTCCAACCAAAAAAAACTTCAAAATTCCAAAGCACTAATCTTTAACATTGACTATCCTCTTGGATATGCCGCCTATCATGTCTTAAGCAAGGTCTTAGAAAACACCTCCTTTATTAAAGGTGTCTATATTCTTGGCAAGGCCGCCGTTCTCAATTCAGAAATAGGCGATCTCCAAATTCCTCGTCTTGTCTTCGATGAACACTCCCAATCCTCCTTTATTTTTAATAATTGTTTTAATTCCTTTTTTCCTTTCAAAAATCGCCAAGGCTCCATTCTCACCAATCAAAAATCAGTTTCCGTCTTTGGAACCTTTCTAGAAAATGAATCCCTCTTAAAAAAATATTCTCAAAACGACCTTACCCTAATTGAAATGGAAAGTGGTCCCTATCTTTCTGCCATCTCTGAAGCCACTTATGACTCTCCCACCCCTCGTGGAAGTATGGTCGACCTAAACTCCGCCCCTTTTGACATTGGTATTATCAACTACACCTCCGATACACCCTATTCCAAGGCAAAAAACCTCGGCGCTGGCGCCCTCAACCTCGCCGGTATCGAACCAGTCTACTTAGGTTCTCTAGCCATTTTACAGAGAATAATCGACTTAGAAGAACAAGGATAACCCGTCATTGCGAGTTAAAGTAACGTCATTGCGAGTGTACTCACGAAGCAATCTCGTTTCGATTTGTACAGCCCAATTAAAGCATCGTCAATAACCACCAAAATACTTGTTCCCTTCGAGATTGCTTCGTCGTTTCACTCCTCGCAATGACGCCCTATCCCTTCATAAACTCTTCAAATTCCTTATCATCCAAGCTTTCCTTCTCCACCAACAATTTTGCCAATTCATCAAGTTTTTTTCTATTTTTCTTTAGCAACTCCATAGCTCTTTTAAGAGCTGTGTCAACCAGCTTTTTTATTTCATCATCAACCTTTCCCTGCATTGCGTCGGAAATTTTTGATGGTTCCATCCACGCTTTACCAAAATCATCCGTGTCTATCTGAGGCCCCCAATTCACCGTTCCCAAATCTGTCATTCCCCATTCCACCACCATATTTCTCGCAATATTCGTCACATGACTTATGTCACTACTTGCTCCAGTTGTAATATCATTAAAAACCAGTGCTTCAGCCGCTCTTCCACCCATAGCCATTGCCATCTGCTTAATTAATCTTGAACGAGTTTCATGAACTCTGTCCATCTTTGGTGGAATCAAGGTAAATCCTAGTGCCATGCCTCTAGAAACAATCGATATTCGGTGTACTGGATCCAAATCTTCCGCATAATTTACAATCGCATGTCCCGCTTCATGGTAAGCAGTCATTAATTTGTCTTCATTTGTCTGATCCCTGCGTTTTTCCGAACCTAATTTTACCTTCAGTGCTGCTTCTTCAATATCTACCATCTCAATTTCATTTTTATTCTCTCTGGCCGCCTTTATCGCTGCCTCATTCAACATATTTTCCAAATCAGCACCAGAAAAACCCACAGTTCTTCTCGCTACTGTTACCCAATTTACCTCTTTATTAAACGGTTTACCTGTAGCGTGTATTTTAATTATATTTTCTCTTGCGTTTAAATCAGGCATTTCCAAAACCACCCTTCTATCAAAACGACCTGGTCTTAAAAGTGCTGGGTCAAGCAAATCACCTCTATTTGTTGCCGCCAACACTACTACGGCTGTATTTGTTTCAAATCCATCCATTTCCACCAAAATTTGATTCAAAGTTTGCTCCCTCTCACCGTGTCCCCCATCCATTCCTCCTCTCATTCGACCAATGGCATCAATTTCATCAATAAAAATTATTGCTTTTCCTGCTTTTTTCGCAGTCCCAAACAAATCTCTTACTCTACTGGCACCCACTCCAACCAACATTTCCATAAATTCACTTCCCGCCATTGAATAAAAAGGTACGTTTGCCTCTCCAGCCACTGCCTTTGCCAAAAGTGTTTTTCCTACCCCAGCTGGCCCCACTAGTAACACTCCCCTAGGAGCCCTTGCCCCCATCTTTCGGTATTTTTCTGGATGCTTCAGAAAATCAACCACTTCTTCAAGATCTCTTTTTGCTTCCTCAACTCCTGCCACATCTTTAAAAGTCAAATTTTGTTTTCCTTTTATAAATAATTTTGCTGTCGATTTTCCAAAACCAAACATTCCACCCCCGGCACCTCCGCCACTTTGTCGACTAAAAAACCATAGAATAAAAATTATCGGTAATCCCACAGAAAGAAGTAGGGTTACTATCTCGCCAAACGCCTTCCACCCACTTCTGTTTTCAACTGTAAATTTTACTCCCCCAAGATTAACTCCCTCTTTTTGCAAAATATCTGACATTGATACATTTATTTCCTTCGATGCTGTCAATATCTTTCCACCTTCTTTTAGTTGGGCAATTATTTCGTTATCAAGTACTGTCACTTCCTCCACTTGATTGTTTTTAATTGCCTCAATAACCTCCGATAAAGACACCTTGGATAAATTATCACCCACCAAAAAGCTCAATAAACTGGACAAAACCATATAAAACAAAATCACATATATAATTGTCCTTATTATTTGTGATGGTCCTATTTCAATTCTTTTTATCTTCACTCCAGGTGGCAACTTATCCAAAATATCTTTTGGAATAGTGTTTTTCTTATCTACTTTTTTGTCTTCAGATTTTAATCCTAATAATTTTTTAATTCTTTCCAACATGTCTAGAAATTATAACATTTTATTCCCCTCTCACCACCCCATCCTTTTGACTTTTTATCTCTTCAAGCTCCTTTTTCATCTCCACCATTTTTAATTCTCTTCCCACAGTTAACTTATTCATTTCTTCAAGTTCTTTTATTTTCGATTGCAGCACCATTTTTGACTCAATCAATTCTTTTTCCAATCTCTTGCTCTCAGTAACATCTCTTATTGTCCCCTGAATAAATGTTTTTCCATCAATTTCCATCTTAGTAAGCAACACGTTTGCCAAAAATTCTTTACCATCAATTCTTTTATGAGTCCACTCAAAAAAGTTTGAACCATTATTCACTGCCTCATCAATCACCCTCTTTGCCTTTTCAGCGGACATACTCTCATCCAACTGCTTTTCAGGTGATAAATCCACAACAGAATGTGTTTTCAGTTCCTCAACATCCTTTGCTCCAAACAGCTCCACCGCCGATTGGTTTACCGCCGAAAAAAACATTTCTGGAAGCTCCAAAGTAACCAAAGCATCTTTTGAAGTTTCAAACAAAGATCTCCATTTTTCTTCATTCTTCTTTACCTCTTTAGACTCTTCCCTAATTTTATGAGTAATTTTATTAACCTGCAATTTTAGTGATATGGTAAAGATTAATAAAATTAAAAACAAACTTCCTCCCCCAATAATTCCGTATCTTAAAACCGGTGATTCCAACAAATTTTTATCTTCACTTCCGCTCATCCATTTCTTCTTCGCCGTAAAATATATTGAATTATCATTAGCCTTCCATTCCTGCAAATATTTATCCAATATTGGTAATAATTCCTGACTTGTTGTCTGTTTTGCTGTCGTAAAATACAATCCTATTGGACTAAAGACCACTCCAGTTGATTTCAATCCATACTTACCCACATTTGACATCCCAAATGTTATCCCCACAGCTCCCACATCAACTCTCCCTTCCGACACCGCCTTAAATACTTCATCGTAACTTGCATGATTTACAAATTCACACTCAATATTAAAACTTGATATCAGCTTGCGAAAATTTTGACCATTTATATCTCCCTCCATTACTCCGACTTTCTTTCCCGATACCGCTAGTATGCCGTCAATCTCCGTCGATTCCAACCCATATAGTTCTCCCCACACCGTCATTATTGGGTTTTTTGTATAATCCATGTAACTTGACCTTTCCTCGTTAAAACCCACGCTGGTAAGCATGTCCACCTCCCCATTCTTTATCCTTGCTAGACCCTCATTCCATGTTCCTGGCACATATTCAAATTTGATATTTTCCTTTATACCAATCTCCGTCAATAAGTCCACATAATACCCTTTTATTTTTCCATCGGCATCCTTAAAGATTAAGGGATAATTATCAAATGCTCCAACCTTTACATATTTCGTTTCAGAGGCAAAAGTAAAAGGACTAAAAAACAAAAACACAAAAACAAAACTTAAAAAAAACAGTATTTTTTTCATAAAACTTATCTAATAAAAACTATATACATTTTTCACCAAAACACAAATTTTCTCCGCACTTTTTCCGTTTTATTACCGTAAACTATTTCTCCATCAACTCCATCAACAATTCTCTATCATCATTTTCACCTTCACGCACCCAAAAAGTATGTCGGCATTTTGTACATTTATAATTAATTTTAAATTTACCAGCCTGAAAACTACTTTCAACAGGTTTCATTAGCCCTTCACAATCACTTGCTCTATCTCCAGGTATCTCCTCATCCACATGTCTTCCCCATAAACACTTGGGGCAATGATCTGTATATCCATCTCCCTCCACCTCATGTCCACAATTCCCACACAAAAAATCTTCCTTTTTTTTAATAAAGTTTTTTTTCTTTAAAAGTCCCCCTTCCTCAAGGGGGATATCCTGAGCTTGTCGAAGGATAGGGAGTTTAAGTTTAAAATTTTTCATATCCTAAGCCTATTATACGAAAATAAATATAATTTTACGTAGAACATTATTTTCATCACGAGGCATATTATTTTGCGAAATATGTATTTTTTCCAGTATCTCGTTTCTAGTTTCCAGTTTCTAGTTTCTATTTTGATATCTCCACCCCCATCTTTATATCCCTATCCAATTTTTGGTTAAATAGTAGTTTTCCTCCGACCACGCTCGCCGCCGGTTCTACTGCATTTATCCGCCAATTATCAGGCATCGACACCAAAGTCACCAAGCCAGTATCCCCAAAACCACTTTGCTTTTGCACATAATTTAAATATGAAAACTTATCAAGAGAACTCAGGTCTATATTTTCCGAATACTTAACCTCAACCAATATTTTTTTACCGATAGGTACATTTACCAAAAACCCAATTTCTTTCTTGCTTCCCAAAGTGCTTAATTTCAAAGCTTCCCCACTCATAATTTTTCTTTCACCACTATTTCCTTCACTCCAATTAATTTCCTGAATAAGGGCATCGTTTGGAACATATATTCTTATGTAGTTCTTATAATCCCCACCAGGCCAAGCACTACTTTTTGCTGTATTTTCATACACAATTTTCAAATTATTCCTTATCCTTTTTTCCTCAATATCAATCTGTCTTTCCACGTTTCTATAAATAAAATAATTTGCCTTATTTACACCCATGTTTGATTCAACAATGTAAAGATAGTCCGCATAACACTTCCCCCCATTACACTTTCCTTCATATATTGATCCGTCCCATCCTGCTTCAAAAAGAATCTTTGCTGATTTACTTTCATTCAAAACCACCTGAATTTCATTCCTGTTTAGTAAATCAACTACTGCCATCAACAATTCTTGGGCCTCACTACCTTTTGCAATTTTAATTTCTTCCATTAATTGTTTGCTAACAGCCCCCAAAAAACTTGCTTTTTGAACAGATCCAGCAAAAGATTTGGTTTCAGAATAATATTCTGCCTGCTCATACAAGTTTGATTCGTTGATTTTTTCTTTAAAATCTACCACAAATATTTCACCAACTACCTTCAATATCGACTTAACCGACGCCAAATTTAAAGAAATAACTCCGTCAACCTTCCTCCCAGTTTCTTTCTCCAAAAACCATTGAACATCTCTTGAAACCAAGGGAAAACTAGCTTGCCAGTTTGAATCTCTCATAAACCAACCTGCCTCGCCTAAATATTTCTTAATTTCTATTGGTGGTTCAACATGACCTTTGAGTTGTCCATCTGCCTCATATATATCTTTCACTTCAAATCCTAAAAACTTTCCCCCCTCAAAACTCAATATCGCATAAGAACCAATAAAACCCCCCGAAGCTCTAAGTTCATTTTCATTTTGAAGTAAAACCATATATTCTCTTCTTTTCCCATCCAAACCTAGCATTTCTGGCAACACTGGCATTATTTTTCGTACATTCTCCACCTTCTCTCTCTCAATAGATAGTTTTTCTCTATACTTAACAATATCCTCCCTGTATCGGCCTGGAACCCCACTCCACTGCCCCGACAAACGGCCTTGCAATATACCTATCTTTGAAATCATCTCATCAAGTCCTTTTTCCACTTTTTCCAGCTCGGCTTTCATCTCAATATCTTTTTCACCAAAAAGTCCCACACTAATTTTTTCACCACTTTGACTCATACTCAACCCAAGATTCAACAGGTCTATTACTTCACTCTCAATTCTCAACATTGATCCTACAGTCCCACCGCCAAATACACCCGACCATTTTTTGTTTTCAGTTTTTAAACTTTCTATTTCTTTACTGGCCTCATCATATTTTCCCCCAACAATCATGTCCCCTACTCCCAAAATCTTTTTTGGAATTGTTGTAATTTTTGTTATACCAATCACTACCCCTACCAAAACCAAAGCCACAATACCGTAAAAAAACAACCCCATCACACCAATACTTCTTGCCTTAATTTTCGGCTTAAATTTTAAGTTAAAGAATTTCTTTATACCTCCAACACTTTCATTCTTCTCCTCTTCATATACTTCACTACGAGCCTCCTCTCTATTTTGATTATCTCTTATTACTTCTTCTCTCTCGGGAGGAGTTGTCGGTAGCTCTTCCTCTTCCCAACCAGTAAAACCAACCATTGGTTTAAACTTTGAAGATGGTAGTACATCCATCTCCTCATCTTCTTCGTTTCTTTTTTCTACCTTCCTTTCTGGGAGTGGACTTCCCCCAAATCTTTCAAATTTTATTTCTTCGCTTCTTTCTTCTTCCTTTCTAAAATCCAATCTCTCATCACTTGTTTCTTTCTCCTCTTTTTCTTCCCTCTCTTCTTCTATTTCCACTTCAAATCTCCTCTCTACCTTTTCTCTTTTTACTTCCTCTTTTACAACTACTTTTTTAGTATATATTTTACTTCTATCTTCAGTGTCCACCTTTGCCACAAAATATTGCACCACTTCTTTTGCCCCCTCAGTAAAAGTAATTTCCGGTTCCCATCTTAAAATCTCTTTTGTTTCTTCGACCAATTTTGTCCCCATCCCTTCAATTTCTCTTTCATCTTGAATTACCTGAGACCTCGTCATTTTTGCTTCGTCCACCAACACTTCTGCTACAATTTTTGAGTTTGTATCCTTTCCCCCAACCACCAATATTTTTTCAGCTGTGCCAGATGTAAAACACGATTTTAAAATTGCCTCCACAAAATCATCAACTGCCAACACCCTATACATCTGATCAAGACTAGGTAATACCAAATTTTTATTTCTTGCCGCCAAAGAAAATGCCCTCCCTAAAAATCCTTCCTCATCCATTCCTACTCCATACACATTTTCTCCAACCACTATCCTCCAGTTCAAAACACTTTGTCTCAACTCCTCAACCCAACGACTTACTCCAGATACACTGTTTACTTTAACCGCCACTAATTTTTGATTTTTACTTAACTTTAACCACGACAAATAATCGCCAGTAAAATCAAAAAAGTAAGCCGCGTTATTGGGTATATCTTCATAGTCACCTCGAATCACTCTTATCCCTTGCTCTTTAAGTTTATTTTCCAGCTTAATTGCCACGAAATTTTCACTTCCAAGTATTACAGCAACCGTTGATAATCCCTCCATGTCTTTATTCTAAAGCAAATATCAGCGTTGCGGTAATGTTTCGGTTAATTTGCGGTTATTTTCAATCTAAATCTGTCATAACTTGTCAAACCCCCTCTCTTCTACGTGAAAAATCGTCATAACAGTAATTAGCGTAGTATTATGTTTTTCGAAGCGCAGCCTGTGAGGTAATCCATCACGTGTGAGCATCGAAAAAACGTAATACAAGCTAATTACGTAATTATTTTTCTTAAAAACGCTTATGATCCTGTTTTATTGTTGAGAAAAATATGTAATTACCTTGTTTTTTAATGCAAAAAATCCGTCAGTATTTTAAGTAGAAAAATAGAACAAAAATTAAAACTAGTCGCGCTTTCTCAGTCTCAAGCTCATCAACAACAATGACAAAACCTCAGTCAAAACTGTCACCCAAGTTGCCCCTATCACCCCAAAGCGGGGGATAAACACCAAATTTAAAATAAGATTAAATAGCAATACCACTCCACCCAATTTCAACATCTCCTTCTGACCATCTCTTGAAATCAATGTAAAACCCACCAAATGTCCCAAATATGAAAAAACGAGTGCCAACATCAATAATCTCAAAATTGACACCGAAGCTTCAAATTCAACTCCAGCCAAAATATTTATCATAAGTGGAGCAAATATCCATACTGCCAAAAGCACCGTCAAAGAAACCGCCAGCAAAATTACTGCTGTTAGCCAAAAAATATTACTTATACCTCTTTTTTCCTTTTCAATATTATTTTGTCTTCTCGACAAAATAGGAAATATTCCGCTCACCAAAAAAAATGCAGGTTGAATCAAAACACCATAAATCTTGTATGCCAAACCATACCAAGCAACTTCACTTGCACCTAAAAACCTTCTTATCATTACCGAATCTATGGCTCTATCATAGGCGGAAAATATCAACAAATATACTCCCATGGGCCAGCTCATTTTTACCAATTTGCCAATCATCTTTCTATCAAATAACCTAAAATCAATTGATCCACGTCCTATCCACCACCCCCAAATTAAAGTCACTATTCTAGCAAGCAAATATGCCCCAAACACCCAAATCAAGTTCACTTCACCCTTAAACCGCCACAAACACAACAAGAACACCACTGGAAACATTACTTCGACTATTACCTTCCATTCCATCTTCATCCTCGTTTGCCACACCACCCCAAGACTTCCCGCTAGTGATGTAAAAATCATCATCACCCAAGCCAGTACCGCTTCTAATCTAACCTCTTTTAAGTCTGACCAAGAAAATATCAATATCAACCCCAACCCCAAACTAATTACTGCCATCATCAATCTCAAAATTGTCACGTTCGACCAAATTTTTATCCGATTCTTTTCTATTTCTTCTTTTGATGCCTCTCTAACTCCAATTATTGATGTTCCAAAATCGGCCAATGAGTCAAAAAAAATTGTTAAAGAGACAATTAAAATATATTGACCATAAATTTCAACACCCAATCTCCTAGTCAAAATTCCCGTAATTAAAAGTGAAACAATCACCGACAATACTTTCCCCAATATCTGTACTACTGTATTTACCGCCAATCTTTTTAACATAATCTATATTTTACCTTTATTTTCCCCTCTTGTTAAAGAGGGGTTAGGGGAGATTGATTCCTATATCAACCCTAAAATTATCGCCAACAACCACGAATTTTGAGGCAAAGTTACCCAATAGTGATCCATCATTCCACTTATACCCACAATCAACAAAAACCAGTATTTTTTTCTCCACTTTATTTTCAAAAAATGTTCAGCAATAAAAATCAAAAATAATATCATTCCTAAAACCCCAACCTCACTCCAAACCAACAAAAAGATATTATGTACTGGCTGCATCCAATAAAAACCGTTACCTTGATAACTCGGCAACTTAACCATAAAATTTCCCAAACCAACTCCAAACAGGGGAGTATCCTTTATCATTTTTAAAGCTGACAATGCCAATTTTTCTCTTTTCTGTAAGCTTTGAATATCCCAACCTCCCAAAAAATCTCTTATTCGGTAGTTAACACTTATCAAACCCAATAAAAGCATTATCACTCCAAAAAATAAAAATATTTTTCCAATAAATTTTCTGTCTTTCCAAAAATTTTTACCAAGAGGTAGTTGTTCAACTACTAGCATCAACAAAGTTAAAACCCACACTACTCTACTTCCAGACAATACTATTCCCAAAATCGCACTCCAATTAACAATCCAATACCAAACTCTATTAAACCCCTGACCGCCAGAACTGCGAAACTGTTGACGAAACCACCACCAAGCTAAAAGTAAAAAACCAGCCAAAGAGTTGGGGTGAGAGAAACTGCCGTAAGCTCTAATCCAACCCTCATCAAAAAACCTGATTTGAGCAATCCCTATTCCTCCATAAGTAAATTTCCTCTCACCAATCCACCACAACAATCCATTTATACTTCCTCCTTTTATTACTTGTGCCAAACCCAAAAAAGATTCAAAAATTATCCAAATCGGAACTATCGATCTCAATATTTCCTTTATTTTGTTCATATTCACCAATTTTCCACTTTTTATCAATTGCCATGTTATCCACCATTGCCACAATCGCAACCAGTGATAAATTGCCACCCACCTCGCTTGGGCAAAACTAACGTTAACCAACACAAATAAAAGCAATATGAAATTTTGAAATGTTAATAGTTTATTTATCTGTTTTTTAAAATCTAATTTTTCGTTTTTAATTTTAAAAATAAGCCACAAAAACCAAGCAATATCCGTGGCATACAAAATAAACGACAAATAATCTATTCTGACTCCCATCACACTGCTTTCATCTAGCCAAAAATGTCTTCCTAGTTGTGTCGGAATCAACAGTAACCAAAAAATGGTCAAAAATCTCTCCACGCCCTATCCTAACACATTTTTGCGTTGAACTTTATTTTTTAAAACTCGAACATCTTTTTCGTAGTGACGTTGAACGTGGTGACACATTCACGGGAACGAGAAAAATGGTGTGAGAGTTTTAAAAATATTTAAACCTTCGGTCTGATCACAATATGTCTATTTTCACCTTCACCCTCAGAATCACTGGTAATTCCTTCAATTTCAGTTAATACCATGTGACAGATTCTTCTTTCATAAGAACTCATGTTGGCCATCTCCACCTCTTTACCGGTATCTAATGCTTTTTGAGCTAAATCTCTAGCCATACCTTCGAGTCTTTCTCTTTGCTCTCCTCGATAATTGTTAATATCAAGAATTACTCTAACCCATTCGCCCAACTGTTTTTTAACCATCAAGGACAATAAAAGTTGTAAAGCGGCCATATTTCTGCCCCGAAAACCAATCAGTCCACCGGGTTTTCCCACAGTTACTGAAACCAACACTTGTCCCTCTTCTCCTTCTACATCTTCTACAAAAGCATTGTCCACTTCATAATTAATTGTCTGCAACATTTCGCAGGTCAAATTTAAAATTATTTCATTTCTTTTTTTATTATCCATAGTTGGAATTCTATCACACCATTAATTACTTTTTTCTGTCAATTTGGGCCATTAATATCTGTTGACCTGCCATCACTGCACTGTTTACAAACCAATAAATTAAAATACCTACCGAAAAACTGTAACCAATAAAAATAGTCATTAGTGGCATCATATATGTTGACTGGGTTCTCATTGCCGCCATCATATCGTCCTCCTTATCTTTTGTTTCCTTTTTAACCACACTTTCATCTGCTTTTGGATTTGGCATCATTTTCTTTGCACTCCAATATTGAAGATAACCAGAACCCAACAATAAAATAATTGGCAATATCCAACTAAAACTAAAACCTTCTTTAACTAATTTTGCCGGAGTGGCTGACAAGCTTACTCCCATAAATTGATCACTAAATTTAAAATCATTATTCACTTTAAAAGACTGAATTAATTGTTGGTTAATAGTCTCTACACTAACCTTTCCTTCAGAAAAACCCGACACCATATTAAATGCCGAAAAAAAGATCATCAATACTGCAATTTGTAAAATATTTGGCAAACAACCAGACAGGGGATTAACTCCTTCTTCCTTATACATTTCCATCTGAGCCTTGGCCAATCCCTGCTTATCTTTTCCATATTTTTCCTGAAGTTTCTTAAGTTTTGGTTGTAATGCTTGCATTTTCAAAGAAGATTTCATGCTTGGCCACACCAAAGGCATTAAAACCAATCTAATAATTACGGTAACCGCAACAATCGACCATCCCAAATTTCCAAATAGATAATAAAGTCCAAAAAGTGCATTTACAAAAGGAGCGATGAACAAATTCATTTTTTATTATATTTAATTCTCTAGTTTCTAGTTTCTCGTTTCTAGTTTCTAGTCTAACTTCCTATTCTATCAAATCCACCCCACTTCCACCCCAGGGATGACACCGACTAACTCTCTTAGTCCCCATCCACAATCCTTTCACCACCCCATATTTTTCTACCGCTTGATAGGTATATTCACTACAAGAGGGGATAAATCGACAGTGATGCCCGCTCGATATATATTTTTTATAAAAAACTAAGATCTCCAATACTATTCTTTTCATTTATTTTCCCCTCCTTTCATCAAAGGAGGGATTAGGGGTAGATTTATTTTTTTTAAGCATGACTCAATCTCCATTTCACTTTTATCTAAAATATTTTTCTTAACCAAAAAAATCCCTCTAAATCCTTCTGGAAACATTTCCATGTTCAACCTCACCGCTTCCATCAATCTCCTTCTTATTTGATTTCTCTCCACCGCTTTCTTAGAAATTTTTTTCGACACTATCACCCCAAATTTTTTTACTACAGAGTCTCCCTTGTCAAAGGGAGAAGCGGCCGTAGGCCGAGAGGGATTTAAATATACAATCGAAAACAATTCTCCCGCCTTCATTTCTCCATTATTTTTTACTAAAGCAAATTCTTTCTTACTAGAAATTCTATTAATTTTCTTCAACACACCATATTATAACCTCAAAAAACCCGCCTTATCGACGGGTTTTAGATTTAAAAATAAAAATATATTATTTTTGGGAAGAAATAGTGAGGTGTTTTCTACCCTTTGCTCTTCTTTTTTTAATAATTTTTCTTCCAAGAGCAGTTGCCATCCTAGCTAAAAAGCCGTGAACTCTGACTCTTTTTTTCTTTTTTGGTTGATATGTACCCTTTTGTTTCATAACTTGAATTCTACCACAAATCTTCGTCTTTCTTTACTATTCAACTACTCATCTATTCAACTACTAATCTGATCATCTAATTTGACCTCTTTTCAAATGTGGAAAACTCATTTATTATGATGTGGATAACCCAAAAAGATCTCTTGCCTCGAGACCGATTTTCTGCCTGTTTTTTGTTATTTTTTATTTTTTATCTAGTTTCTAATATCTAGAATCTCCTTTCTATAATATGGACATTGACCAACTTTGGAAAAATACCCAAGAGGAACTCCGTATTGTTCTCGCCCCTGCCGTCTATCAAACCTTTGTTGTCAAAACCCAGCTTGTTTCACTTCTCAACAATGAGGCTACCATTGCTTGTTCCAATGCCTATCTTTGTGATTTAAATCAAAAACGCTACTACCAACTTTTTAAAAGCGCCCTAGATAACCAAACAAAAAATAGCAACACCCTTAGTTTTGTAGTTCAAGAAATAGTTAAAGGCAATGAAAGCGAAAATTTGGCCACCACCCCTCTTTTTGCCTATAAACCCCAAACCTCAAACATAAATTACTCTCAAGCCGGACTTCATCCCAAATATACTTTTGACAATCTTATTGTTGGCAATAGCAATAACTTTGCCTACGCCGCCGCTCAAGGAATTGTCAAAAATCCAGGACTTTCCTACAATCCTTTCTTTCTTTGGGGTGGGGTAGGGGTTGGTAAAACTCACCTTATGCAAGCCATAGGTCATGAGTTATTAAAAAATAATCCCGATTTGAAAATCAAATATTTTCCAGCTGAAACTTTTGGTAACGAATTAATAAATTCTCTAAAAACCAAATCCATAAACCAATTTAAAAACAAATACCGCCAACTAGACTGTATTTTAGTTGATGACGTCCAATTTCTCGCCGGCAAAGAATATATTCAAGAAGAATTTTTCCACACCTTCAATGCTCTTCATCTAGCTGGTAAGCAAGTCATCCTAACTTCCGATAGAAAACCAGGTGAAATTAAAAATCTAGAAGATCGTCTTGTTTCTCGCTTTATGGGTGGCCTAACTGTCGATATTCAACCACCCGACCTCGAAATGCGTAGCGCCATTATTCAGCAAAAAGCTCAAGAAAAAGGTATTGATCTCACTTTTGAAGCTGTTCAATTTTTAGCCGACAATATCCAATCAAATACCCGTGACATCGAAGGAAAAGTTCAGGAAATCGCCGTCATATCCCTATCTCAGGGCCATAAATTAGTTGATATTGATTATGTTCAATCATATTTTGGTAATCGAGATGGTTCTCTCTCACCTTCTTTTTCCTCTGTCTCACCCAAACTAAATTCTCGACACCTCCTCTCTGTTTGCGCTAAACATTTCAATGTAAAAACAGGGGATCTTTGTGGTTCATCTAGAAAAAAGGAGCTTGTTACCGCCCGCCACATCACCGCCTATCTTCTCTTAAATGAAATAAAACTTCCTTTAAAAGAAGTAGGGGATTTGTTGGGTGGACGTGATCACACCAGTATTATGCATGCCCGCGATAAAGTCGCTGCCGAGTTAAATACTTCTCCACATCTAAAAGAACTTATCAACCAAATAAAAAATTCACTATAAACTTATCCACTTTTTGTTTTAAGTTATCCACAAACTTATCCACTTTTTTTCTTTACTTTTCCCACCGAAGCATTCCCAAAGTCCAGTTACACACTATAAGTCTAACTATTTATACAACTCACAAATTTCCGCCATTTCCAACATATTCACCCCGAAATTTTTTAATTATTCCCTGTTCTACTACTAATCTATTTCACTTCTCAACTAATCCACTCTCCCTATTAACAATACTACTGTTTTCTAAAGCTCCAATCTGTTAATATATAGGTCAATGAAGCTTTCTCTTTTGGAGGAAAACCTTTCCCTCGCCCTTAGTCACACCTCACGTTTTGTGGCTTCAAAAGTTCAACTCCCTATTTTAAATCATATTTTATTTTCCACTGATAATGGCCGATTAAAACTGTCAGCCACGAATTTAGAACTAGCTATCAATTATTGGTTAGGAGCCAAGATAGAAAAAGAAGGTTCTTTTTGTTTACCAGCCAAAGAAATTACCGAATTTGTTTCTTATTTACCCGCTGGAAAAATAGATCTTTTATTAAAAGAATCAAATATCCTTACTCTCTCTTCTTCAAAAACAGAATCAAATTTTGCTTGTTTACCTCCAGCAGACTTTCCCGAAATTCCCACTCTAGATCCCAAAACCGCTTTTGAAATTGATCTTCCAATTTTAACCCAAGCTATAAATCAAATTGCCTTTGCTGCCGCCACCGATGATTCTCGCCCTGTCTTAACTGCAATTTTATGTACTTTTAGTAGTGAAGAATTGACTCTAGTTGCTACTGACGGTTTTCGTCTTTCTTTAAAAAACATAAAACTTATCAATCCTTTAAATCTTTCCGAAGAGAAACAAACCCTACTGATTCCCGCAAAATCCCTTTTGGAAATTGTTAAATTAGCTAGAAATGCTAAAAAAATTAAAATAGGTCTAACCAAGGATGCTCATCAAATTGTCTTTGTCTTAGAAGATCTTGAGTTAGTCTCAAGACTTATTGATGGAGAATATCCAGACTATCATCGAATTATTCCCAAAGAAGCTGGTACCCGTGTTTATTTAAACCGTGATGAGCTTACTCAAGCCATAAAACAAAGTTCAGTCTTTGCTCGACAGTCAGCCAATGTTGTCAAAGTTTCCCTAAAGGCAAATTCCATTGAATTATCTGCCAATGCTCCCCAAATTGGTCAAAACAAAGTTTCTATTGATGCCCGAATTGAAGGTGAAACTCTCGACATAGCTTTCAACTACAAATTTATTTCCGACTTTTTAAGTATTTGTTCCGGTGAAGAAGTAATTATCGAGCTAAATGAACCTCTTTCTCCTGGACTTTTCCGTGATCAATCCGACCCCGCCCTCACCCACATCATCATGCCTGTTCGTATTCAAGACTAAATAGCTATTTTTTTATCTTTCCCTAGTATACTTTTACTTAGGAAATGAGATATTTCAAACATTTTTTATTATTCAATCTCCTGTGGCTCAGGTATCAAGGTCGCATCCACATAAAGAGTATCTCCAGAAAACATACCCCTTACCTTTATTTTTTTCTTTAAATATTGATCTAAATTAACCTTATTACTGGTTATATTTACAATTCCTTCCTCTGTTGACAGTAGGTAGACATCTCCACTTTTCATAGTCAACACTCCTTCTTTGTCTACCGTGGCCGATACTTGGGTATTCTGGTTTTTACTTTCACATCCACTCAAACTTATTGCAGCAATAAAAAGACAAGCGATTACTAGATATTTTTTCATAGTGTTTTTTCAAAAATTAATTGGTGACTTTCAGTTGCAATTTTGTTTTCAATTAACCATTCATAAACATCATTCTTTACCAATTCTAAATCAATATCCTTAATAGCATTAATCTTTATTGCCAACACCTTTGCTTCAGCATAACGGTCGACAACAAAGTCTTTCCCAGTATAAGGAAGCAATTCCCAGAGAGGGTAATCATCATCGATTTTAGGGGCGCTCGTTGGTACTACCGTCGGTGTTGTTTGACTTATCACCGCCTCCCAATCAACATTCCGATATCTGATTTTTGTGATTCCCATCAACAGAGCTATAAAAGCCAAAAGTCCAACTAGCCAATACCTTTTAAAATTATTCATTTTTAAATTTAAAATATTGTTTTGAAATATTTATATAACCTGTATTGTTCAACCACTCCTCAAACTCAATTTTTCCCTTGTTTATATCCTTATAGCTAACCACAAATTTATTAATATTGTAGTCATAATCCAACAAAAAGTAATCCTTATTGATAGGTGAGCCATTTCTAAGTGTCTTTATCAAATAAACCTCATCATATTGTTTTTCTGTTAGTTTTGTTTCCTTTGCCCCCGTATCACTTCCATAGTCAGTAATTATTTGATTGGGAATTATTACCTTAGTATCTACTATCTTAACAACCTTGTCTTTTCTTGGCCAAAAAGCCACCACCCCTACCACTATCACCAACAAAACCAAAGCAATGATTATTTTATTTTTTTTAGTCATCTTTTTGTCTACTTATCTATTCTACTATTTTTCTAATTATCTAATTAATTACTTATCTAACATACTATTAATCTAATTATCTATTTTATTGCCGATTTTTCGACCAACAAACATTCGCGAATTTCATGAGCATATCCATAAGCTCTAGTTCCATCAAATGGTGTATCGGTTTTATCATAATATGGGTCAGCCACCACAATTTTTCCATCTCTAACCCCTATTGCCAACACAAAATGTCCTCCCAAATCCAAGCTGGAATTGCGATAAAAATTTGCCAAGACCATTACCACTTTTCCAGCACATATCCACTTTGCAATTGCCTTTTCATCACAGCTTATTGTTGTTCCATCATAAGTTACCGCTCCACTTCCAAACTTTTTAACCAATTCAGTTTTAGCTTGAGCCATGCTTGACCCTTCACACCCCATACCGGCATAAGCCGATCCCGAACTAAATATCACTGTTTTTGGTGTCAACGATCCATTAACTCTCCTCATCATCATTGAAACACTTGTTGGTCCACACCCAGCAGAACAAATTGTCCCTGGCGCTCCATTATTACAACTTCCACCACTCAACTGTGTGCTTCCCCATTGAGGGTCACACTGCTTTGTCATTACAACGGCATCGCCCACACTACATTCACCATCTACAATCACTCCACCCAAACCCGGAGCGTTTGGATCATAATCTGTCCCTGGTGATTGGGTATTCTCTGTACAAATCCACACGTTTCCCTCACCATCAACAATTTCTCTGGCTCCACCAGGAAGTGGCGCATCGTTTTCACCTATGCTTCCACAATTTTGTCCACCCTTTGAAACATGAATGCTATTTGGTATTGGTGAATTACTGATCCACGTCCAAGTTTCTCTAAGTTCTGCTGCGTATTGTCTAGGTGTTGTCCCAGCAATAGGATTTGGTTTATCTGGATCACAATCGCCGTTTAAAAAATTTGCCGAAAAAGCAAGCCAATAATCTCCACCAATTCGTGGATCATTTATACAAGCACTACCTGGGTCAAGTTTTAAAAATTCGGTTATTTGAGCATTAAAGTTTTTATTTTCCGGAATAAAATGAATTCCAAAATCTTCAATATCATCTCGATAATAATTACTTGCTCCAGATTCATGTAACCATGTCCACAGAGCATAAGTTGGATTTATTCCAGCACACAAGGCTCTATTTACCACATCGTTATAACAAGTCTCCGCAAAATTTGTCCCAGCCATCCACCTGTTTGCCACGTCAACAAAGTTAGCTTTATCAACTGCTGGCCAAGAGTTTTCAGGGGCGTTTGGATCGCAATTGATTCCTCCTCCAACCTCACTTTTTAAAACACAATTTCCCATATCCGCCGGCGGTACAATTGACGACACCAAGTTGTGTTGAAACATCGAATATACAAAAACTCCCAAAAAGAAAAATAGTACTACCGGAGTTACTAAGGCCGTAATTGTCATTAAACTAAACAAGGTGGGGATTCCAATCAAAAATGCACCCACATCAAAGACAAATTGTCCCACTCCACCAACAAAACCACCCAAGCCAAGAGAATCTGATAAAAAATGCTTTACCCCGTTCATGTCGATTCCTAGCACTTTCCCTAAAATATTTTTTATTCCATTTATTAGTGGCTTTAATATCATTATGGCCGCAACTATCACTAAAATTACTTGTCCCACTACCGGTAAAGCTTGAAATGCTGCCACTGCACTAGCCAAAGCACTGCTTCCAGCCGCCGTTCCTCCAGCTGCTGCCGCTTCACCAGCTACTACCGCTCCTTTCCCCATTATGCCCAATGCAATTGATTTAATTCCCTGCAATGTTCCCTGTTCGGCTATAACTGCCGCCGCGTTGGTCACAAAATCTACCGCCGCTTGTCCTCCAATTTTGGCGATAAGCTTCAGACCAACCTCTTGAACTCCCAACCTCATCATAATTCTTTCTGGAACACTACTGACTTTTTCCAAGATACTTACCATCTTCTGTGCCCCATTCATTAGCTTCAATACCTGAGGATTTTTGGCAAACATATTTGCCATTTTTTCCATAACTCGAACCTCTTTTATCTTTGGTAACTTTTCCGCTCCAATCAGTTCCCTTACTTCGTTATATCGCCTAATAGCAGTATTAAATTTCTTTGGTGCCAACAAAATATTTTTAGCCATAAATTGCGCTTCTTCAACGGCAATTTCCGGTTGAACTGCAAATTTGTATTCTGGCTCATGTCGACTTTCGACAAAGGTCACTACTTTTTCTTTATCGAGTTCCAACCTTGCTGTTTGCGGATTATTTGTCAACAAATTAACCACCGACACATATTCATCAATCAACTTCTCATCTCTTACACCGCTCTTTCTTAATTCCTGTCCAATTTCTTTCCCAAGTTCAATTGCGCGATAGCTAACGACTGATCCCAAATTATCTTCCTTAAAGATTTGTGCTTCTCTAATTGTTTCAATTACACTTATATCATCACTTTTTTCAGCCAATTCTTTCGGTAATTCTAATTCCTCACCCTTTTTCCATGATTCCAAAATTTTTTCACTCAATTCCGTTTCAAGTTCTACTGGAACTGGAATCTCATCTTTTGCCAGTCTTTCAAATGTACGCCTAGCAATTTCTTCCGCCCTGCTTTCTACTTTCAACTCAGCCCTAACTCCTTCAATTTCTCTAATAACATTCAATACCTCCTCAGGATCCTTTATTACTCTCTTTAGTTTTTTTTCTAACTCCCTTTGAGTAATCTTTTCGTCAAAAGTAACCTTGTCAATAACTTTTGATACTTCCTCGCTTTTGTCTAATTTAATTTTTGTTAAATCTTCAGAGACTTTTTCTCTTGTTTTTTCACTTGCCTTACCCAATCTCTCTGCATTTTTAGCTGCAATTTCTCGTTGTGTTTTAATAAACTCTTCAACATTTCTTTTTCCTGTTCTCCGATAAATTTCCTCTCCAATTTCTTCTTTTCTATCTCCATTTTCAGCCTTTTCATAATCTTCAATTAACTGTTTTAAGTCTTCCTTGTTCAAGGCCTTTGATTCCAAATCTTTGATTTCAGTATCAAGCTCTCCAATTTCAAGTTCTTTTATATCCTTTGGCAACTTGTCTAGTCTTTCTATTACCTTTTCTAAATTATCCGGGTCAAAGTCACTTAAAATCTTTAATTTTTGAAAAACAGATCGACATTCATCAAACAAGGCCCTATCGTCAACTTTAAAATTCCCCTTACCTTTCTTGAATCTTTCAAGAGCCGCAATCAATTCAACAATATTTTTTGGCGACCCTCTCATGTTTTAAATTATATCCTAAGTTTTGTCATTTCCGAACAATTTCTCATAAGTCATCTTGGCATCATCAGTTTCTGTCGGCTTTTCCTCAGGCTTGTCTGTCGTTACAGGGGAAGTATCAGCCGTACTTGGAGGAGGATTTTGTTTTATTTCTTCAATTTTTGGGGTTGCTTCCGAAGTTTTCACTTCATCTGTTTTCTTTTCTTCCACTTTCTCTATCTCGGCAGGCTTTACCTCGCCAGAGCTTTTTTCATCAACGGGTTTTATCTCAGTTGGAGGAATAATTGCCGCCCCCGATGGGTCAGCATTTTGTCCTCCGACCGCCGTAGCTTCTTGAGTGGGGGTTTTTACTTCTTCAATTTTTGGAGTTGTTTCCGGTGCTTTAACCTCTTCAACTTTTACAGTTTCTGTCGATAATATTTCCTTTTTTACTGGTTCTTCGGGTTTTTTATCTTCCCCGCCCGCCACGACTGCGGAGCTGTCGGTGGGAATAAATTCTACCTTTGGTTTTTTAGTCAATTGGGGTGGTTGAGGAATTACAGGTTCTTTTGTCTGTGTCATAAAAGTTGGTTTTTGTACCTCAAACTTTGGTAGATTTGCACTCTGTTTTGGAGCTTCAAATTTTGGTAGTGGTGGCAGTGGTGGCAATTTTGCACTCGGAGATTTAAAAAGTTCTTGATACTTTGGCAAAGAAGCAGTTCCTGGAGCATTATTTGTTATTGTCGATTTAGCCTCTTGGGCTTCTTTTTCTAACTTTTGTCGATGTTCCTCCAATTCTTTCTTTTCGTTTATTTCAAGTTCAGCAATCCTCTTTTTCATAATCTCCTCAGGACTTTCTTCAATCTCCACCTTCATCGCCCCTTTATCAAAAGGTTCTTGCGTTTTCTTTTCCTCTGACATCCCCACATCAGTCGTCACTGACCCGCCTTGGGTGGGAAGTGGGTTTAACTTCAAATCTTCCTCAATTTTTGCTTCTCCACTACTCACTACTTTACTATTCTCTTCCTCACTATTAATCTTTTCATTCTTTACCTCTTCCATTTTAATTCCTCCCAAATCTTCGGCTGGTACAGCCAAAGGTTTTTCTTCTGTTTTTAAGTCTCCTTGCCTGCCCGCCTCCGGAGGGTCAAAGGGAGAAGCCGCCGCAGGCGGAGTGGGATTGGATTTTTCTTCAGGTTTTACTGGTGTTTCCGGTAATGGTGGCAATTTCTTTTCTTCTACCGGCTCCTCCTCACTTGGATTTGTCGTTGGTAGAGCCTGTTTTGCCAAAGCAGCCTGTTTTTCCGCAATTCTTTTTCTCAAAATATCTTCAGGATTTGATGTAATTAAATTATGTTCCTCTTCAGAGGCAATTACTTGTATTGCCACATGATTTTGTCCAGCAAAAAATATGCCTTCACCCTTATCCGCCGACAATAATAGTTGTTTTTCTCCTTCAGATAGGTAAAAAGTTTCACCAACCTTATCAATAGCTGCACTGTGTTGTTTTAAAAGTATTTGAATAGCACTGTTGGTGACAATTTCTTTTCCATATGCTGTCTCCAAAAAATCATCTACATCTTGAGTAATTGTAGTTACCCCAAGATAATATTTTCTGCCTCTCTTAACAATTCCCCGTAAAAATGCAGCCGAATCTTCATATTGCATCAAGTACCAAGCTTCATCGACAATTAATATTCTTCTTTTAAGCTCCTTTTTAACAATTGTCCAAATGTAATCAAGAATGATATGCATTGCCACTGGACGAAGGCTTTCCTCAAGGTTACGGATTCCAAACACCACAAAACCATTTTTTAAATTTACTGTTGTTTTTTGATTAAAGATTCCCGCAAAGGATCCTTTTATATATTTCTCCAATCTTGCTGATAAATTTCTGGCTCTTTCCTCTTCCATTCCAATCAAAGCTTTATATAAATCTTCAATTAACGGAGCTTCTTTTTTCTGAGTCTCAGGATCAGGAGTTATCCCTTTAGCTTTATAAGCCTCCATCACCGCCTTATCCAAGATAGATTCTTCAATTGGATCCATGGCCCCAATCATGATTTTAAACATTTTATGAAGGGTCAACACCTTGTCATTCAAGGCATTTTCTCCTTCTTCAACTACTAACGACAAATCAAATGGATTTATTTTTGATGCTTCTCCGTATCCAAAAGCAATATATTGTCCTCCCACAGATTCCGCCAAACTTTGATATTCATTTTCAGGGTCAATGACTATTATATCTGTTCCAAGCATTAGTGATCTCATCGCTTCCAGCTTTATCATGTAAGATTTACCCGCACCAGCCGAGGCAAATACCACCGAGTTATAGTTTTGCATTGAAAATCTGTCAAAAATCACCAAAGATCCATTATGTTCATTGATTCCATACATAATTCCCTTATCATCTGATAAATCAGAGGAAACAAAAGGAAAAGTACTGGCAAGTGAGGTTGTATCCATATTTCGAGTCACACTTAATTTATCAGCACAAAGCGGTAGAGTAGAATTAAATCCCTCTTCCATCTGTAAGCTAGCTTTTTTTGAAATTATCATCAATGCACCAAGGGCTGACTCCAAGTTTTTTGAAGAGCGGTCTAGTTCATCTTTGGTTTTTGCCGAAACGGTCATATAAAGACCATATTGAAAAAATCTCTCTTCCCCCTTTACCAAGTCAGTTTGAAGATTCAATGCATCTTCAAGTTTTGCCTGTGTTGCTGGATTAACTACCCGACCCCTCTGAATATCAGTACTTATTTCAGCTTCCATTTCGGCAATTTTTCGCCTTAGGTCATCCAATATTTCTTTTCCGTCAGTTGGATAGATATACATTGCCACCTTCATCGAAGCATCAAAATTAATCAAGGTAGATAGCCAATTTAAACCCACAAAACGGGGATAACCAGCCACAAACAAAGTTCTAAAATATTTATTGTCAATTCGAATATGGTTAAAATCTACTTCAATCGCCGATGGGGCAATTATGTCTTTAATTGACACCAACCCTTCCACAAATTGTTTCGCCTCACCAGGTTTTTTAACCTGACTTCCAGCTGTTGCCACCTCCGCCCCTTTTGTAAAAGGATCACTTTCAACTTTTTTGCCAGTGGGAGCTGGAGTATTTTGTACTTGTGGTGTCACACTTGCTGCTGCCGGTGTTCCAGGAACAGGGGTGACCTTATCTTTTGTCGGCAAACCAATCATCGTCGGTGTTCCCACACCTTGAATTTTTTTCTTAAATAAATCTGCCAGTCCCATTATTTTCCAATCACTGCTGGAGCAGTGTAATTAACATTTTGTAACTTCTGATTGTTGGCTGTGTCTTCGTTATATATCTTATAAAACAATTCAATCAACTCTTTCGTGGTGAGGGCTTTGATTTCCAAACCAAGTCTAGAGAAAAGTCTAACCAAATGATCTTCTTTTGGTTGTAATGCCGCCTTTGCCTTTTCTACAATATATTCCTTAGAATAGGGTAATTCTGGTGCCTTTTTGATTGGATTAATAGAACTTAATATCTGTTTTTGAGCATTTTTGATTCCCAACTCTAAATTTGAAAAAGGTACCACAATATAAAAAGTCTTTGACAACACATCATTTCTCTTCACAGTTTCCTCAATAAATCTCTTATATGACGCTATTCTTTCTCTCAGCTTTTCATTTTGCTGGTTATTTTTAGCCATTTCCAAATTGTTTAAGTAGTTACCCACATCCTTTGTCGTTGAATTTATTACGATTTGCACCGTAAAATTCAGCGAATTTAAAATT
>DATMWB010000022.1:0-43598 GCA_035562735.1 Candidatus Methanoperedens sp. | reverse complement strand
CCAATGGCATTAGTGAAGTAACCTAAACCATTTGTTATTTCCGTACTAATAGTTCGACCAATACCAGTACCAGTGATAGAGACACCAGAACCACCAGTGAGAGCAGTGATGAAATTACCAGTATCACCAATGTTTAAGAAGTAGCTTTCATCATGACCATCAAGAAGATCAGCATTGAGGTTAGTAACTAGATTAGTGGAACCGACAGAGATGAAGGTGCCACCGACAATGAAGTCAGTACCAACACTAAGAGAGGTACCAACAGTGAGAGCAGTAGAGAAGTAGCCATTACCTAAAACATTGAGAAGATAATCAGAAGAGGTAGCACCAAGACCAAGAGAGGCAAAGGTGGGAGAAGCAGTAGTACCAATGTCTTGAATAGTATTGAGTTGATTACTACCGGTGATTCTTAAATTAGCTGAGTCATAGTTGACATTGATGGTACGACCGACTCCACTACCGGTGATATTAATGCCTTCACCATTATCGAGAGTGGTGATGAAATTTGAGGTTTGGCCAATATTTAGAAAATAGCTCTGATCGAAGCCGTCCAATAAATCAGCATTTAAATTTAGAACTAAATTTGTAGATCCAACAGATAAAAAATTACCTTCAATGGAAAAATCGCCACTGATAGTGTCGCCAGACCTAAGTACAAAAAATTCGTCATTAGGACTATATGGTTGTACCCGTCCAAAACTATATTTATACATGGGGTGGTATTGGAAGAGTCTCATGGCAGTGGTGGAGTACATTTGACCTAAAAGGACGTAAACAAATCCATCATCAGAAGTGGGTAAAGTTTGAGTAAGAAAACTTGTATAACTACTATTGTCTAGTACAAATTTACCGTTAGAGTTGATGGTACCCTTTAGGTAGATTGGTTGTTGATTTGTCCAAGATCCTGAATTGGCAGTGTAACTAAGTGTAGTCATTGGGATTTCACTATAGACATTGGTGAAAGAGGTGCCCGTGTTGACTGTAGTAGTGGTGTTGTAATAAAGAATGGGAGAGTCAGGTAAAAATTCTACTGTTGAAACAACTTTTGTGGTGCCAGTGCCTGAATCTAGAGTCAGAGGGTACCAATTCCCATCGCTTGATTGCATGAGAAGCTTGTATCTGTTAATGGTGGTACCGGCGGTTATAGCGTTACCCCAATAAATCCGATCAGGAGTGGCATCAGAGTCAGAAAGTCGTTGGGAACCCATAATTTGGAAATAAGTTCCATCAAAATACATTAAAACAGTAGCTCCTGCAGCTAAGGTAAAGTTGACAGTGGTGACATTACTATTACCAAGACGAATATTTCTAGCAGTACCGTCTATATTTAGGGTGGCGGTATTGACGCTATTTCCGTATGTAAATGTTACCGAAAGTAAGTCTCCGGCTGTTAGAGTGTAACCTGGGGTAGCAACTGTGGCGACTTTGGCGGCAGTGCCGATAGCTGTATTTGAGACGGCATTGACAGTAACTTTTCGGATGGTACCAGTTGCAGTGATATCACCCCCGACAGTTAAGTGGCTACCAATGGAGGCAGAGGTACCAACAGTGAGAGCAGTAGAGAAGTAGCCATTACCTAAAACATTGAGAAGATAATCAGAAGAGGTAGCACCAAGACCAAGAGAGGCAAAGGTGGGAGCGGCAGTAGTATTGATGTCTTGGATAGTAGTCAACTTATTACCTGTTAGTTTTAAGTTGGCAGAATCATAGTCAACACTGATAGTACGACCAATTCCAGAACCACTGATACTGATACCAACACCGTTGTTTAGAGTGGTAATGAAGTTGCCGGTTTGGCCAATGTTTAGAAAATAATCTTGATGGAAGCCATCTAGTAAATCAGCATTTAAGTTGTTTGAGAGTGTGGTTGTACCCATACTGATACTTTCTGATATGTATACATTTCCACTGGCACCAACAGAAAAAACATCTAATACATTTGTTGTACCGATACTATAGTTTCGGAAAGATAAAAAGTTGTAACCCCTGTTATCGTTATTTATTTGAGCGTTTAGGAGATTTCCATCTACGATGTTGGCGTTGCTAATATCTATAAAACCCCCCAGGTTGGGAGATGTACCTTCGGTTATGAAGCGAATGACTCCATTTCCATCTGGGTTTATGGTTATGTTTCCTCCACTACCGTCAGATGCTTTTAATAATAAGGCCTGTCCTTCAATAGCCATGGTTCCAGAAATGGATTTGATGGTAGGGGATGTTTCGCCAAGATTTAAGTTTCCAAGGTTATCAATTACTAGCACAGTATCTTTAAGACCGCTAGCAGACGGAGGTATACCTTGCAATGTCTCTGAATTTAGTGCATAGGCAACGGTGGCAATTTGCTGACGTGGATCCATAATTTCATCGTCTGCAATAATTTCAAGCCAAATCTCTGCATTTTCTGAAAAAACGGAAGCCGGAATTTCTGTACCATGAGTTTTTCCGATTACTACATTAAAAATACCATTGTCATCAGGATTAATTGTTTGGCTGTTTCCAACAGATGAGGTGTATAGTTCAGTTCCTCCAACACTGCTATTGTAAAATTTAAAGACAATATTTGTAGGAACTAGGATGGCATTACCCACAGAGTCTGTTAGGCGACCTTGAAAAGACAAGATACGTCCGGGACGAGTCAATGATGTAGACGTAGAGTACGCAAGTTCCTGTTTTGCCTTCAGAATTGCTTGAGTATAAAGACCATACACCAAACCTAGAACAATACTTATCAAGGTACCAAATATCAGATACTTGTTGATAAATGGTTTAAAAATACTGTTTTTAGTACGATTGATTACTATTTTGCTATCAAAAGTAGTTTTCTTTAAATGACCCCTTTTTACTAAAAATGTTTGAAAGGAGTTCAGGGAAGAAAGTTTTCTGTCGATGGTCGCACTAGAAGTGTTGTTGGCTTTTAAAAAGTCAACATACTTTTGAAATTGGGAGTGATTAAAGTTAGTTTCGAATTTCATGATAACTTAACCAATCAAAATATTGATGAATGTCATTTAAGTAGTTTTTTATAGTTATATCTGATTTGTTATCTTTGTTTAGGTAGCTTTGATACTGAATCAGTAGCTTGTCTATATCAAATGGCTTTTGGCGGTTAAAATGTTTTTTGGCACTTTTAAAGAGGTTGATATCAGTGAGATGTTGATCAAGAAGATACTGGCAAAAGGTTGATAAGGATGCTAGATATCTTTTTGAATTATTTTTCTTGGAAAGATACTCAAAGTATTTTAAAATTAGTTCGACAGAGATTTGATTGTTTGAAAAAAGAAGAAAGGTTCTAAGATCTTGTTGGTAAGTACGAATGGTATTGGATTGATACTGATGATTTTGCAGCCAGAGGGTGTATGAGTTTAGATGCTGAGGCAGGATTAAAAGAATCATTGGGTTATTTCCAGAGCCAAATAAAGGAGGCTGTGATAATAAGAAGCGGAGTAATCTTCTCTAATATCGGAGATAAATTTTTAGGTTCAAAATTATATTTTTTATACATGTTTATCTGTTAATTATTAATATAATATAAATATCTACTATTAGGAAAAGGGTGTCAAGAGCTTGAAAATTATTATAAATGATATATTTTGATAGATACTTTTTTGATATTTTTAGTTGATTGATAATAAAATATTTCTTTCACATAATATTTCACGATTGCTTTATCTACTAACGATATATATCTATTTATTTAAATCTATTACATTTTATTAATTTACAATGATTTAATATGCGGAAAAAAAGCGGTTTAGATAATTTGATATTATTTAATATATATAATATGAACGATGATATACTTTTACTAGGATAAAAACTGTATTTTTTAGGATTATGGCTAAAGAAAATATGTTGTTTTATAAAAATTGTTTATTTTATTTACATGATATTAAATGTTGTTAATTGATATCTTTGTGCCATTTAAGTTAATAGTTCACAAAAAACTTACATAAAAATGCATTTGAGTTAATAAATATAGAAATATGATATTTTTAATATGTTTGAAAATTTGGAAAAATACATAGAAATTGTTCTTAAAATTACCTTATCAGTTAGAGTTGGGTATTGCTAAAATTGGATATTTCTTTCTTTTTTTGATAAAATTTTTTAATGAATCAAAATAAATTAGTCTTTACATTGGTGTTTGGACTGGTTGGAATACTGTTTCTTGGATTTATGGCTACGAAAGTTATTCCGAAGATGTTTGTTACCTGGACAAAGGCTGCACCAGCCACAAAAGTTTCTTTGGTTGATTCTTACTTAATAGGTGGAAAAATATTGGCGAAGTCAGACGGTAGTGATAAGTGTGTTGTAAATGTATTTGTTTTAGATAGTAGTGGAAAGGGAGTTAAAGGAACCCAAGTGACTTTATCTGGATTGAATGACGGAGATATGGAGACTTTATCAGGAGATGATGGGAAGGCTACTTTTGAAATAAGCTCAGTACAAGCGGGTCAGTTTACTTTGTCAGCGTCGATAGGTGGTAGTCCACTTGCTAAGACAGTAAAGGTTACTTTTAGAGAATAAGTCTATTGAAAAAAGAGTAGATTTATTTTTTGAGTTAAGACAAGAGTCGGAGTTGATGCTGATATTTCAAACTTACCGGGTGCCGTTGATGATAAGTTGAATGATGCTTTTCCAAGATCGTCTGTGACACTTTGTATGGTTTCAATTTCTATGGGCGCCGGTACTTTTAGGGTGACAGTTTGCTTACCGACACCTAGTCCCAATGAGTTTAGGAGAAAGACAGTGATTCTAATTTTTTCCTTACCATCAGCTTTTGCTTGGATAGGGGAAGCGAAGATATAGGAATTTTCTTTGACTGGCAGCTGGGTGTCAGTGTTACTTGCTTGGCTTTTAAAGATAGTTGTTTGAGTGATTAGAAGAAGAGTTGTCAAAAGACCAAGAATTAGTAATATTATTAACAATATTTGTTTTGTCATACGAGTGAAACTGTTTTATTATAGATGACCATGGGATAGAAATGCTGTTTGGGCTTTTTAAGAATAAAATAGAGGGCAATTATTATAAGAATAAGGGGGATCAGTAGGTAGAGAAGAGAAATTGTATAGCCTGGATGGTAAAGTAGGGTGTTTGATTTTGGTGAATTTGTATCAAGATACTTTGTGGTTGAAAATATTCGGTAGTTAGTAGCTGATGTAATGGGTATATTGAGGCTGTAATTTCCTCTAGAATCGCTTGTAGTTTCTAAGACGGGTATTGAAAATGCTTGAACTTTTTTTATAAAGGAAAATGGAGAAGACTGTTGATATAGAAAAACTTGGATAGAGGTATTGGGAATTGTTTGTCCAGAAGAGTAGCTGTTTTTTAAGTCTAGAGATATTGTGGGTGAAAGAAGAACGGGACCTATTTCTGTAAAGGTATTTATAGGTGGTGGTTCAGGAAAGCAGACAGGATTATTTACGCGATTTGATTCGTCAATAGAAATTAAGCATAAGTCCTGTGAATGACGGGGAAGATCTAGATGGTCAAAAATAAAGAATCCATCATCTCGACTATATGTAACGGAGTATACTTTTGGACTGTTTAGCTCCACCCGGGAGTTGGGACTAGTGTACCCATAAATAGTGATTGTATTAACGGGAATGTTTGCTCTAATCGAAGTGGTTGAGAAAAGGTTTTTGATCGCCAAATTATTTTCTATCTTGATACTTCTTTTTAAGTTCTTCAAGCTCTCTCTCTAATTCTTCGATTTTCGGAGTAATAGTAGCAGAAGGAGATTTCTTGAATTTTGTTTTAAGAATCAAGATGATAATGATGGTGAGGATGATAATAGCGATGACTTTGTATGGAATTACCCAAAAGAAGATAGTTGCTGACAATAGCTGTCCAGTAGTACCATAGGCGGCATTAATTTGTGCCTTGTATCTACCAAGCATAAATTTTTGATCGTGCGTACTAAGGAATTCACGACTAGTGTAGGGAAAGATGTTGGTATTTTCTAATTTTAAGCTTGATGTTTTTAATCCGAACATATTGTATATATTGACTGAGCCCGCAGGAGTGATGTGAATATCAGAAAGATTTGTAATAGTTGTTTTAAAATTAATCGGACCGTATTCAGAAAACTTGGGTGCAGAGAATTCTTTTATTGAAGCATTTTCAGTAATTTCACCAGGAATGGTTATATAAACCAAAGTACCAACATTTGTTTGAATTGCTGCTCCGGTTTGACTTATGGTGACTTCGTTGTTTGGGGTGTGGAGAACCATTGCATAATGACCTCCAGGAATAGCATCTTCAGGTGTGATGACCGTGAGCACGAGAGATTTTGTTTCTCCGGGTTTTAGTCTTATTTTTGAGGGTGATACCTGAATCCAGGAAGAAGCTGTCCAACGATTTGTAGATTGGTCTGAATTTTCGATTTGAAGGGGAGTACCGATATTGTCTGTAACAATGAAGTCTTGTATAGAAGTATCAATATATTTTTCATTTTTTGACTCATTTCTTACTTTTATTTCTTTTGTAATAACATCACCAGGTTTTGCATTGATTTCTAATCTTGGGGGGATGGCACTCATACCGAGTGTACTTTGTTGAGCATATATGGGTGATACTGACAAGAAGAGAGCGAATAGAGCAATTATCGTTGTTTGTGTTTTTGGGGCAGTTATTTTCATTTTTAAAATGTTGCTGTAGCTGTGTAGACAATTTTAGCTTCGTAGTCACCAGCTTCTTGAACGTTGATAATAGATATTCGGTAACAGGTGTAAGCAGATTCCATTGCAAGAGGAGTGTCAGGGTTAATCATAACTGGTTGAGCATTGGTGAAACCAATTCCAAAGGGTTTGAAATCACCTGGAACAAAGGGAATACTGGCACCTAAACTAGTCATGGTGTAACCAAATTCAGATCTAGAACCGCTAATTGTTGTCCAAGGGGCAGCAGTTTCTGGTGTGCAACCTCCACCATTACAGGTAGTATCAGGTAGGGTAGTCGCAGTGTTAATATTTTTCATTGTTTCGGCTTCGTAGGCAGTAACAACATAACCACTTGCGGCGTTGGTGACACAGGAAAGGCGTTGAGCTAGTTGGTTATGGGCATTCAATTCAAGAGATCCAAATACAACTTTGTCTCCAGTGGTGTAGACGGCGGTGGCGTTGAGAGTGGTACCGATGCCGCATCCTTCTGAACTTGGATCGGTGACACCAATATTGTCGATAATAAATGTTAGGGTAGGATCAATAGTAGCGGTGACTCTGACTGATTCAACAACAGCAATTTTTCCAGGTGTTTGTTCGATGATTACTCCTGATGAATTCCAATGTCTAAGAACGAAGCTGAAGATATTAGCATTACCTTCTAAATCAGGAGTGTTTGATGGGCTTGGATTTATCATGAGACTATTGCCGACACCAATGACGATGGTTCCAGTTTCACCAGTTCCTACTGGGTTGGTTACTCCGGCACCTAGAGCGCATTGAATTACGTGATAGTAGGCTGTATTTGAACCTAACGTGGCGGCAGTTGTAGTACCGACTGAAGCAGTAGCACCCCATGGACATATAACATCGCTTGCGGTAAGAGTTCCTAAATCAAAACCTCTTTGGTCTGGAATTCCATCACTACTATTTTCGCTCGCTAATCCAGATGTGGATTTTATTAATACTTGCCAAATACCTCCAGCAGCGTTTACTTGTGGTTCGAAAGAAACAGTGTGAACGGCAGACCTAGTGGCAATTATGCTTCCCCCTGGGGTAATAGCGTCTGCTGAAATACCAACATTTAGGAAGATGGTTGAGGTTGAACCAATGTCTCTAACAATGTACGTACTTTGACTACCACCTATACCTACAGAAATAGTGTCACCGACAAATAAATTGTTTGTTGTTTGAGAGGGAAAAGAGGTACTAGTATCAATATTTAAAATAGAGTCATCAGCTGAGGTGCCAACACCAACTCCACCATAGTATGAAAATTGTGAACTTGAGAGAACATCTTTAACATTTTTTGAAGGAATAGAATTGACATTTTGAGGATGAATTAAAGTAAAACCACTTATAAGAATGGTGAAAATTAGAAGCTTGATTATAATGTTATTTTTCACGCGTATTTTTGTAATGGAATATTTATGTTTTTAAATCTTAAAAGATTATTATAGTTATGTAATAAGAGATTATGATTATTATGATAAGTTGTCAATGGTTTGTTCTATGTATGGTGATATTTTTAGTTACTAAGTATAATTTTTATTACAATAAATTTAAACAATTTGGTGATTTTTTGAATATTAGTTAATTAATATTTTTATTTTTTGCCTTATATTGGGGAGTTAATTGTCTTCTTAGCAGACTTTGTTTTTACTGCTAGGTCTTTTTTTAATTTTTAATAAATTCATTAAAAATATGAATGATATTAATGTGATAATAACTATTAGATAAGGGAAGACAAAAAAATTAAAAGTGTATTCATTATTTGAATTGTTTCCATGTATGATGATTTTTCCCTCATATACTCCTGGCCAAATTGGAATTTTTAGTTGACATAGTTGGGGTTCATTGTTCGAATTTAGACAATGAAGAAGGCGAGAATTGTGAGTAGTGATTGTATAAGGAAAGAGATTATTTTCCCAATATATTTGTCCATTCTTACTAATAATTATCTGACCATTGATGTGGTCATAATGATTACCTTTGTTATATATCTCACCATTAATTTTAATATTAGAGAAGATATCTTTTATTGATGGACTGACATTGAATTGAGATATTTCTAAATTACTGGTTATAATATTTTCATTTGTGGTTGATACTAAAATATTTGAACCGATTTTTGCGAGATTCTGATGATTACTGTTTGAGTTTATGGGTTTCTGAGTTATAAAAAATGTTAGATAATGATCATTTTCATCATTGGCAATGTTTTTTATTTTTAGGACTAGCTGTTTTTTCTGATTTGGTTTTATTAAAAAATCTTGTCCTAGTTTTAAATCGGCATTCGAAAGAGAAATACCAAGAGTTGTTTCTTGGGTATCAAGATATATTACTGAGCCCGAGTTGTCAGATGGTATCCAGGGTACGATTGAGGTTGTTAGCTGAATCGTTTCACTGGAATTGTTTGTTATTTCATAAGCCCGAGTGTGAGTCGAATTGGGTTTGAGAATAATTTCAATTTGTGCTGGTTTTATAGTGAGGTTAAATTGACTCATGTTATTAGTATTTAGGAGTTAAAGTGTAGGTTATATAGTTTTGGTAATCGCCTGCGCTTTGGACGGAGGAAACAAGTACACGATATGTGATGATGGCTTCACGTTCTTTTACTGGCAAATTTTCGGAGATTATAATGGCTGGAGTATGATTGTTATAAATGCTAGCAAAGGGTCGGTAATATGTGGAATTTATAAAATAACCTGTGGCACCTACACCTGAGACATTGAATCCAAAACCAAACTTATCATTTTGTGTCCAGGGTGCTGACGAAGTGATGGTGCAATTGTTGGCGTCGCAAGTGGTATCAGGAATGAAATGGTTTGGTGAAATCCACAAAGGATGGTTTTCCTGTGCGGTGATTTGGTATCCTCGTCCTGAGGGTGTGGTGACAATCAATAAATTTGTGTCAGTAACTCCTATGCCTGGTTCGAGAGTCCCAAAATTTATATTGAGTTTATCTATTGAAAATGACAATTCAGTAAAAGTGTCGTAAATGTATTGAAAACCGGCTTTGATGGCAATTCCATTTTTTTCTGAGTAACCTGGGGCATTTTGACCAACGGTATCTGTGAGTTGATAGTTGGTGGATTTTTTTAGACCTGAAGTCATATTGAAATTTCCCCAATTTATCTTGTATGAAGATGATGAAAATTGTTGGGCGTTAGCGGCATAAGGGATAGGGAAGAAAAGGTATGTCATTAACAAAATAACATTACATGTTTGGAGCAAAAATAATTTAGATTTCATCAGAGTTTTGATCAATGCTTTTTTCAAGTTTACTTGAGTCATCAAGTAACTTTTTGGTGATTTTGTTAATTTTTTGATTATCTGAAATTGAAAGAATCTCTTTTAAAGAAGTTTTTAGCCTAAGTGAAATCCACATAAGAAAGTCGGTTTCATCTTGTGACAGCGAGGCCTCGATTTTTTCTTGTTTTTGTTGTTGCTGAGAAATAAAGTATGTTAAGGGCGTTATTAAAAGAATCGAGAACAATTGAATTAGTGATGAGGTAGAAGAAAGACTGTAAGTGTAAAATATAACGGTGATTAAAGAATAGATAAGATTTGTTGATGGTGTATTTTGAAAGGAAAGAGAAAAAAGAAGAAAGTAAATTAAAAAGAAGAGGGAAGAACTTATACCGCCAGTGGAGAGGACTATTAGATTTAAGATAAATATGACGAGGGGTAAGAGGAGGCGGTGTGTGAGAAACAGGGACAGAATAATGATAATTGATGTAAGGGCAATGATTTGAGGAATTAGTGGTGACAAAAATTTGATTTCTAGACATGAGAATGCAAATAAAATTGAGACAAAATATGTGGATGTTTTCAATGAGGTGGACATTATTTTAATTATACATGTTATATTTTTTAAGTGAATCGTTTTTGGGTGAAAAAAATTACATTTATGGATGGTGTTATTTTTCTTGGATTTTCTCTGATGGTCGTAGGTTTGGGAATTAAACTTGAAGGGGCTAATAAAACAACATCGGAAAATTCTTTTGTCTCAGTCGAAAAAAATAATGAAGCCATAGAGATAATGGTTAATATTAATACGGCCACCTCAGTTGAACTCGAATCATTACCATCTATTGGTCCAGTGATGGCAAGAAGAATTATTGATTATCGAAATAAGTATGGAAAGTTTGGGAGTAAATTGGAAATAAAGAACGTTTTGGGAATTGGAGAAAAAACATATGAAAAACTTAAGGATAAAATTAGAATTTAGATTGTATCTAGTAGTTTTTGTATTTTGGCTAATATCATATTTATGCATTAAAAAAGATGATTTGTTAAATGTAATTCAAAGTTCGTTACCGCCAAGAGAGGCAGCTTTGTTGATGGGTATGGTGTGGGGAGAAGATGAATTATTATCATCAGATATGTATAGAATGTTGGTGAATTCAGGGCTGATACATATCGTTGTGGTGAGTGGAGCAAATTTAATGATTTTGGGAAAAGCACTAATTGAGAATTTGGCAAAATATTTTGGAAGAAAAGTGGCAATTGTTGGAGGTGGAGGAATATTGTTGATATATGTTAATTTGGTTGGTTGGGAGATACCGGTTGTAAGAGCTATATTGTTTTTAGGAATTTATTATTGGTCTCAGTTATTGGGTAGAAGGTTTAATATGACTAGGTCATTTTTTGTGGTTGGATTGGTGATGATATTAGCTGATTATAAAATTTTGGGGAATGTGAGTTTTTGGTTGTCAATGCTTGCTTTTACGGCTATTATTTTAAATCGAAAAAGTGGAGTTTTACAAAATACTATATGGGTAAATATATTTGTGTTGCCAGTGATATCAATATATTTTGGAAAAATTAGCTTTTTGACGGTAGTAAGCAACTTAATGGTTTTATTTTTAGTAGAGATACTGACAATTATGGGTTTTTTGGGAAGTGTAATCGGATTATTGTGTTTTAAATTAGGGTCTTTGATAATAGTCTTTTCTTATCCATTGCTGAGGTATTTTATTGAAGTGGTTGAATATATGGGTGGAATAGGAGGTGTTTTTGATTTTAAATTTAATTGGTGGCTTTTAACAGGATGGTACCTATTGATTGCTGTGTATTGGTATGAAAAAAATAAAATATAAAAAAATACTGACATTGGCGATATTTTTTATTTTTGTTGGGTTATATATGCTTATACCAGATGGTAAGTTGAGGCTGGTTTTTTGCGATGTTGGGCAGGGAGATGGAGCGATAGTAGTCAAGGGTAATTGGCAAATGTTGATTGATGTCGGTGCTGACAATGGGAAGATGATAAGATGTTTGGATAAATATGTTCCCTTTTGGGATAAAAAAATTGAGGGAGTGGTAATAAGTCATTGGGATAAGGATCATAGCGAAGCACTGGCTTCAGTAAGAAAATACTTCCAAATTGAGAAGTTGTATGAATCAACCGGAAGTGGTGAAAGAAAAGAAGAAAACACTGAGACAAAAGTGTTAATAGCGGGAGATATATTAAGATATGGAAAAATATTTTTTGAAATTATTTACCCAATAGAGACAACAACAACGGGTAATGAAAACTCTTTGGTTTTAGTATTGAATTATGAGGGGAAAAGGATGATGTTTACTGGAGATGTAGATTTGAATGGAGAAGGTCGGATAATGGGTTGGTGGGAAGGTCATGTTGATGGGATTAAGATATCTCATCATGGTTCTGATACTGCCAGTAGTAGAGAATGGCTCGAGAGGATAAGACCAGGGGTGGCAGTTATAAGTGTGGGGAAAAATAGTTATGGCCATCCTACGGATTTGATATTGAGTAGGCTAAAATCCTTAGGTGTCAGGGTGTACAGGACAGATATTGAGGGGGATATTGTGTTGGGATGGAATTAGAGAAGCTCCTTGTAAATTACTTTTGTTAGTTCAACAATGGTGTTATTGAGTCTTGAAAAATCTGAACCCCTTGTCATGATACAAATTAGATGGGGTTTATTGGGAAGGTAAACAATACCACAGTCGTGAAGTTGTTTTTCGTTGGTTTCTTCATAAGTTCTTTCACCAAATTTATGGGCTATATTTATGATGGGGTTGTTGATTCCTTTTACAAGACCATCTTTGTATTTAACTTGTGAGAGGAGATGTAGAGCTTTTTCAGACAT
The DNA here is from genome assembly GCA_035562735.1 of Candidatus Methanoperedens sp. Classification (GTDB taxonomy): domain Bacteria; phylum Patescibacteriota; class Microgenomatia; order UBA12405; family UBA12405; genus UBA12158. Next base: position 30,814 of record DATMWB010000022.1, on the reverse strand, counting down.
GTCTTTATTGAGATAAGAGGCATTGAAGAGGATGCGAAAAAAAGAAGCATAGTATTTAACAGAGAGAATATTACCATTGGGATTGTCATACGCTTGGCTCAAATCAACACCAAGGTCGGTATAGGTTTTAATAATGAGTTTGTTATCAATGTAGCTTTGAAGGAGTTCATAGGCTTGGTTGTCAGAGTATATAATCATTCTGCTTATTAGTTCGTCGATGGTATAGGCTTGTTTTGGGGCTAATGTAATTTCTGGAAGTATGGATTGGGACGAGTCGTAGGTTGATTCAATAGTAATAGTTTCGTTTAGTAGTTCTGGTCGCTTTTCAGCAGCTTTGTAGTAAGTCATCATTAGAGGAACTTTCACCAGTGAAGCGGGGGAAAAATTGTCTCTTTCGTTGATACCTAACCAAGGTCCACCATTTAAATCACGAAGGTAGATACTGGCATAGGAGATGTTTCCGAGATTTTTTTGTGATTCAACAACTGACGTTAATTTCTTTCGAAGGGGTTCAAGGGCAGCCGTTTTTGAGAACTCTGTTGACTCACATTCGAGAAGAGGATTGATGAATTTGTATCCCTCTTGGTTTCGGGTTTCAGTAACTTCAGAGTTCTGACCATGTGGAATAATTCGTCCAAGATATAATCCACAAAAGAAGAGAATTAGTCCAGAAAAAAATATTAATAGGTTGTATTTTGAGAACATTATTTGATATTAGCATGAATAATTATTATTTTTTGTGGCATAATATGCCATGGATTTTAGGCTTATTGAGGATAAATGGCAGAGGTATTGGGATGAACATTTGGACATCTTTTGTGCAGATATAAATAGTACCAAAGAGAAAAAGTATATATTAGTGGAATTTCCATATCCGTCAGGAAGTGGTTTGCATGTTGGACACGCTTTTTCTTTTACAGGAAGTGATGTATATGCAAGGTTTAAGAGGATGCAGGGGTATAACGTCCTTTTTCCAATGGGTTGGGATGCATTTGGTTTGCCAACTGAAAATTATGCAATAAAGTCAAAAAGAAAACCACAAGATGTAACGAAAGAAAATACAGAAATGTTTAAAAGCCAAATGAAACGACTGGCCTATTCATTTGATTGGAACAGGGAAATAAATACAACAGATCCAAATTATTATCGATGGACACAATGGATATTTATCCAACTTTTTAATAAAGGTTTGGCTTATAAAAAAGAGATGCCAATAAACTGGTGTCCAAGCTGTAAGATTGGTTTGGCAAACGAGGAAGTGATTGATAATAAGTGTGAGAGATGTGGTAATGAGGTAGAAAGAAGAAATATTTCCCAGTGGGTGGTAAAAATTACAGAGTATGCGGATAAATTAGTTGAAGGTCTTGATAAAACGGATTTTATTGAAAAAGTTAAACAAGCCCAGATTAATTGGATTGGTAAAAGTGAGGGGGCGAGAGTAGGTTTTAAAATTAAAGATAGTAAGGAAAAACTTGAGGTGTTTACCACCAGACCGGACACTTTATATGGAGTGACGTTTATGGTGATAGCACCAGAACACAAATTGGCTTTGAGTTTGGGAGAAAACAATGAGGAGATAAAAAATTATCTTAAGGAAGCTCGAAAGAAGAGTGAGATGGAGAGGACTGAATTAAATAAGGAAAAAACAGGTGTATTTTCAGGTGTATATGCAATTAATCCTATTAATAATAAAGAAATACCAATATGGATTTCTGATTTTGTATTGTCTGGTTATGGAACGGGGGCAATTATGTCTGTTCCAGCTCACGATGAGCGGGATTTTGCTTTCGCTAAAAAATTTAATTTGGAAATTATACCGGTAATTAAACCTGAATTTATTAGTATGGATGTAATTGAGAAAAACGTGTTTTCTACTGAGAAAGATAAAAAAAGAGAGGAGTTGAAACAGATTAAACTAAATAAATTACTTAAAGGGGAAGAACCTTATGTTGAAGCAATTGGAGAATTGTTTAACTCCGAAGATTGGAATGGATTGAGAGTTCCTGAAAAATTTGATGTGATATTGGAATGGTTAAAAAATAAAGGGATTGGTGAGAAAACCTCAACATATCATTTACGGGATTGGATATTTAGCCGACAACATTATTGGGGTGAACCAATACCGATGATATATTGTAAAAAAGATGGGTGGCAACCAGTTCCTGAAAAGGAATTACCCGTGCTTTTGCCGGAAGTAGAGGCTTATGAACCAACTGAAGATGGAAAAAGTCCTTTGTCAAAGATAAAAGAATTTGTAAATTGTAAGTGTCCGCTTTGTGGAGGTGATGCCCAAAGAGAGACGGACACAATGCCCAATTGGGCTGGTTCTGATTGGTATTATTTGGCATATTGTGTTGCTGATAAATTAAAGAGTAACAAGCTAAATGATATAGATGGTGATATATTTAGTAATAGTCAAAGAGAATTAAAAAAGTGGTGCCCCGTCGATGTATATGTGGGCGGTGATGAGCACAATACACTACATTTACTGTATTCAAGGTTTATATATCAATTTCTCTATGATATTGGGGTTATACCAAAAGAAGTTCCTGAGCCATATTATAAGAGGATGTCTCACGGAGTGATTTTGGGTTCTGATAACCAGAGAATGAGTAAGTCAAAAGGGAATGTGATAGTTCCTGAAACAGTAGCTGATGTTTATGGAGTTGATGTAATAAGGATGTATTTGATGTTTATGGGTCCTTTTGATGGGACGATGGCTTGGAATGAGAAGACACTTATGGGGGTAAAGAGGTTTTTAGAAAGATTTAAAAATTTAATTGATGATGTTATTGATGAAATTAACTGGTCAACATTTGCTCAGAATACAGAAAATGAATATCCACAGATTAAAGTAGTGGTGAACAAGAAGATTGATAAAATAACAAAAGAAATAGAGCATTTTAGTTACAATACTGCTATCGCTTCTATGATGGAGTTGCTAAATGAAATAAGGGAAATGAGATCAAATCCAGAATATTCCTTTGTTAGAGAGGGAGTAGATAACAAGGTTTTTGTATTAAATCTTAAAAGAGTGAAGGATATAGTTAGGTTAATTGCACCATTTGCACCATATACTGCAGAAGAGTTGTGGTACGCCATATGGATGAAGGAAAACAATAAGAGTGAAATAGACGCTTCCTACGAGTCTATTCATGTTCAGGAATGGCCTGACATAGAAAAGGAATACCTGGTTGGTGATAAGATAATGTTGGCTGTGGCAGTAAATGGAAAGGTTAGAGAACAACTAGAAATATCGAGCGAAAAAGTGAGAGATGAAAAAGATGTATTAATGAGGGCAAAGAGTCTTAAAAAGTTAAGCATTTGGTTAATGGGGAAAAAGATTGTAAAAGAGATTTATGTTCCAGGGAAGATGGTTAATTTCGTATTAGAAGGTTAATTGTTTTTATATATAAATATTTGAGTTCGAAAATTGGTAATTAGCATTTATCTAATTTGTCTGCTAAGGATATTTTAATTTAAATTCTACTGGCGTTTATGGGATTTATGAAAATTATATAATTCTATTTTTATATTTAGTATCCTATTAGAGTTTTGTTTCTTTATATAAAAAGTTGTTACTTTTTGAGGTATTAGACAGTCTTAAGTAGATCTCAAATGATTGATTTAGAAAAAAATAGAATGTGTTTCTATAAATAATTTTTTTTATATCAAATTTTGGTAAGAATAACATGAAAATGCGAAGAATATGATATATATAGTTCTTTATTGTTATTAAATAATTGGTATATTGTTTACAATTTTTGCGGAGATATTTTTTTATAATGATGGCATATAATATACGGAAAAAAATACGGAGAAATAAAAAAACATGCGAAGAATAATAATAATTAGGAATACATATTGCGGTAATAAAGAATCTTTGTTGATGGTGATTGGAAATGAGGTAGTCAAAATACGTGTAGTGTATCCCCAGGTGGAATCGGACCACCATTTCAGGTTTAGGAAACCCGCGTTCTATCCATTGAACTATAGGGACAGAATAACCTATTTTCTATACTGGTCGGGGATACAGGATTTGAACCTGCAGCCTCACGATCCCGAACCGTGCGCGCTACCAGTTGCGCTAATCCCCGTATATTTTAGGTTGGCTATGACTATTGTTGTGTATTTTTGTTAATAGTTTTTCAGCTAATTTTAACACGTTGGTATTTTGTTATAAAAAGTTATAAATTGATATTAATAGTATTATAAATCTAATTTTAGTTTTTTAATGAATAGCAGTAGATATTGTTTACTGCTAAGGTGGTGAAGCAACAATATATAAAGGTGTTTTTGGGTCTTTTGTTGAAATCTTGTTGACAATTTTCAATTTGGTAATTAGACTGATTATAATGACAAACTTTGATAGAAACACAAGAACTCTTATTGTAAGCTTTTTAATTGCTATATTTGCCTTGATTCCTTTGCGTTTTATTGAGGCAGGTCAAGAGCAAGAATCTTTGTATTATTCTCAGTCACAGGTGTTGGGTGAATCTACTGAGGTCGGGAATAATGTAGAGGAAAAATTAGATGAGGTTAGGCTTGAAGCTCCGTACGATGTTCTTGAATCATGTGTATCAAAATCTGACCTAGTTATAATTAGTGAAGAAGTGTTTAGGCAATTTGACAACGGAGAGATTAGTGAGGATGAGGCAAGACAACTGCTTGAGGATGTAGCGGTTCTTCAAAAGAACGTGTGTCCTTGATTAGCGTTCTCTGATACTGATGGAATATAGATTGTTGAGGGGATTATCAGGATAAGAAGTTGAAGTAATTAGTCTGTAGCCATCGGGTGTAGCTAGTACAATTGTTGGAGCAGTTGATCCGGTATAGATAGTATGGAGATTTGTAGCATCATATTCGGTTACTTTTATATTATTGCCCTGGAGGTAAACAACACTGTCGGAATAGGGTAGCCACGAAATTTGGCTAATGCCCGTGTCACCTATCAAAAAATTTGTGTCATCTTTTAGACTGTATACGTAGTAGTATCCCTTTTTAAGAAGTCTTTGCTGTGTTTGAGTACTTTTTGTAGGTGGAGGTGAGGTCATTTGGGGGGTAATTTGAGCACTGTCTGAGGCCTGATATATTACTTTGTCTTCTGACGTATTGAAGATGAGGAGGGCCGAATCTGTAGCGACATGTGGTTGGATTTCAACCGGAAGTTTGTTTAGTTTTTCTAGGGTAATTTGGTTTTGGATTTCAGCCCATTCTTTTTTGATTTGTGGAAGACGATAGGAAATATCAAACAAATTTTTTGGGACGAGGGTTTGATCGATAGAAAATAAGTATGTGCTTGAATTTGTTTTTGAAGAGGCGATGACTTGTTTTGAATTTGGAGAGAATTCAAATGTAAATTTTGACCAATCTAAATATGATAAGTTTGGTGAAAGTTGTCTTTGGGTGTTTTTACTTGGGAGTAAGGGGAGCTCGCTTAGTTCAAGGAGATATAATCCATTTTCTTTACTTGTGGCTGAACTTGATGCAAGTGCAAAAATTACTTTTGTTGAATCTGGACTTACTGTTGGATTAAAAACGTGGCTTTGAGTAATAGGTCTTAACTCGGGGGAGAGATTAATTAACTGTGCGTCGGCTTGGTAAACTAGTTCAGGTTTGATTTGGATATTTTTTTCCCAAGGGAAAAAACCTTCTTTTGAAATTTTGATTTGGTAGTTTCCTGGATTTAGGTTTATTGTATCGTCAGTAGCAGTTACAAGAATATTGTCAACGTAGACGCTGGCTGACTTTGGTTTTGAGGTCACAGAAAGCAGACCAGTGACCTTGAGCTTAAAGTTACCGTTGTCGGTATCAAGACGGTAACCTCTGGCAAATATCGATATGAGAAAGGTAACACTAACAACAATAGAGGCGACAGAAACAATAATAAGTAAGCTTTTTCGGTTTGAATCAGAGTTCATTAGTGTATTATATAGAATTATGACCTGGATACGAAAATTAGCAATAGATTTAGGAACTTCGAATTGTATTATATGGGGTGTTGACGAGGGAATTCTGTTGAATGAACCATCGGTGGTTGCGGTTGAGGCGGAAACAAGAAAGGTTCTGGCAGCTGGAAGTGAGGCAAAAAAGATGGAAGGTAAAACTCCAGATTATATTGAAATTATTAAACCGATTGAATATGGGGCGGTGGTTGATTACGAGGCTGCAGTAGGGATGCTTAAATGGTTTTTAAGAGAAGTGATGGGCTTGACTTGGTTGTTTGGCCCAGAGGTGATGGTAACAGTGGCTTCGGGTTTGACACAAGTTGAGCAAAGAGCTGTTTTAGATGCAGTTTTGGAGTCGGGGGCGAGAAAGGTATATTTAATTGACACACCATTGGCTGCGGCGATTGGGGCAAAGATACCAATTGCTGAACCATTTGGAAATATGGTAGTTAATATGGGGGGTGGAATAATTGAGGCTGCTGTAGTAGCTTCGGGTGGGGTAGTTGCAAGTAAATGTTACCGGGGGGGTGGTAGTAGGGTTGATGATGCCTTGGAAGAATATTTGAAGAAAAAATATAGTTTGGCAGTGGGGGACCAAAGTGTTGAATTAGTAAAAATAAAATTAGGTACTGCTGTCAAATTAAAAAAAGTAGAAACTCTTTCAATCGGAGGTCGTGACTTGGTGTATGGTTTGCCAAAAAATATTGAATTAAACTCTGATGAGGTTTTTGAAGTTGTGAGACCAACTCTTGATGAAGTGATTTTAGTTGTTAGAGAAACTTTACAAATGACACCTCCTGAACTAGTTTCGGATATTGCCGACAGGGGGATAGTATTGGTTGGAGCGGCATCAAAACTTAGAAATTTGGCATTATTACTAACAAGGGAAATTGGGGTATCAGTTCATCTAGCAATTGAGTCAGAGTCCTGTGTTATAAAAGGTGCTGGAATGGCAATGGAAAATTTAGAAGTGTATCGAAAATCGATTAAGTGATATAGATGATTTTTTAATCTTATATAATTTTTTTTGTTGAAATAAGTTATATTATTATGTTAATCTATTTATTCTTATAATATTAAAAATTTTCGTACATGGTATATTTTTGTCGTTTTTTAATTTTTAACGTAAATAAACGTTTTTTATGTGAGTAAAATTATTACTCAAACAGAAATTTTTCGGTTATTTATGTTTATAATTATTTTATCTTTTAATATTTAAATGAAAAATAGTTGATATAGTTAAGTATGTATATTTTATAGGAAAATATATAGGCTTATATTGTAAGCAGTAGATGTGTATTTTTTAAGAGAGGACTAGTTTTTACTATAAAAGTAATTTATTATAAGTTAAGAAATTGTTAAAAATTGATGTATTTGTCGATAGTAAATGGTTAATAAAATGTATAAAAATAGTGTAAAATACCATGATATATGCGGAATAAGCTATTTTGGCAGTAATATAGATGGATTGCTAATGTTTTTAAAAGAAAGAAATAAGGTAAAAGGGCAAAAAACATGGATTACAACCGTAAATCCAGAGTTTGTTATGGCAACCATATCAGATGAAAAATTCTTGGATATTATCAATAAAAGTGATGTAAGAACTATTGATGGAATTGGACTAATTTGGGCTAGAGAAGTGCTCAAAACAAGAAGAGGATTAAATAGATGGCTTGTGGCCCTAAAATTGGGAGTGGAAATTCTTGGTGGAAAATGGCGTGATGAGTTAATTTCTGGGTCAGATTTAATAGTAGATTTTTGTAAAATGGCAGTAAAAAATAATGAAAAAATATTTTTTTTGGGAGGCTTTGATGATAGGGCAAAACGATGTGGAGAATATTTTTCAAAAAAATTTAAGGGGCTAAAATATGATTTTTCGGAAGGGATACCAGGGGTAAAAAATGAGGAGGTTTTAAAAAAAATAAATACTTTTTTGCCCGACTATTTAGTGGTGGCATATGGGATGAAAAAACAAGAAGAGTGGATTGAAAATAATTTAAAAAAATTAAAACTAAAAGTAGTGGTTGGAGTTGGAAGAAGTTTTGATTATTATAGTGGTGCATTAAAGAGGGCACCAAAATGGGTGAGGAAGATGGGGCTAGAATGGTTGTACTCTTTATTAAAAGACCCAAAAAGATGGAAACGGCAATTAGTTTTGCCGAGATTTATTTGGATGGTGATGAATTTAAAATAAACCAAGAAATTTAATTTCTGTGTGAAGAGTGAAATTAAATCGTTTTTGAACTTCATTTTTTATTTCGGTAACTAAGCCTGAGACATCTTTGGCGGTGGCATTGCCAGTATTTATTATAAAGTTACTGTGTTGTGGGGAGATTTGGGCACCTCCCAGTTGTTTTTCTTTCCAGTTTAGTTCGTGATCAATAATCCATCCAGCTGATTTCTGTTCGCCCCAAATTTTTTGACACTGTTCTACTGAAGGATTGGCAAAAACTGAACCGGCAGAATTTGTGGGTTGAACTTTCGTCTTTTGGATAATCCAAGCGCTAAAGACCTGTCGTGCTAGCTTAATATTACCTTTGAAGAGACGGAGAGTGGCGGAAATAATTACTAAATTAGGGTGTTTTTGGAAGAAAGACTTTTCGTATTTCCATTCTAAGTCTTTTTTTAGGTAGTTTTCGAATTGTTTGTTTTCAAGGTTATACACTTCTATTGATTCTAGATAATCGCTGATGTGGTAAGTGCCACCATGAATATTTTGAAAGACGGCACCACCAATGGTTCCAGGAATATAGGCAAACCATTGGAGTCCAGTGATACCCTGACCAAAAAGATAATTAATAGCATAGGGTAGAGGTGTCCCTGAGGAAATTTTTACCAAAACCTGGGGCTCTAAGGATTCATCGTAATCAACTTTGGAAAAATCAAGGAATTTATCAGGTTCGTTTTCTTTGCGTTGGGTGTAGGTGTGATTAAAATTTATTGGAATAGGGGATGTGTCGATAATATCGATGTTTTGCGAAGAATTCTTTATGACGGTACCACGGATGCCAGAGTCGGAAATTAGAACATTGGAACCATTACCAAGAATGGTAATATCTTGATTATTTTTTAGTGCATCAATAAATTCTTCTGTTGAGTGAGTAATAATAAAGGTGTCGGCAGGTCCGCCGATTTTAATAGTGGTGTATGGAGCTAAGGGATGATTTTGGAAAATTTCCATGCTTAATTATAGTACAAATGACTTTTTACACTTCTTTGGCAAAGGAAATAAATAGTTTGTCTTATAAAAAAATAATATATTGATTATGTGTGGATAAGTGGGAAATACTGATTGTGACTTATAATATAAGATAGGGTAAAATGGGTTAATGAAAAAGTGGAAAATTGCCTGGTTGGCTTCAATGCTAATTGTATTGAGTATGGGTATTTTATGGACTTTTGTTGGAAGCGAGAGGATAAAAGAGAAACAAAAATTAGAGATTTTAATACCAACGATAGAAGAACAGAAAGTGACAGTTGCAGTTATGGCGGATATTCATAATGACGATGAGCAGCTGAGAATCATGTTAGATAGGGCAAAAAGTAATGGGATTGAGGTGGTGGTAATAGCAGGTGATTTGACAAACGAGGGAAAAATTGGAGATTTGATAAAAATAAAAAAGGTATTGGATCAGGGAGGTCTGCAATATGCTGTGGTTCCAGGAAATCATGAATATAGCTTGGATAATTTTTTGAATGTATTTGGAAAAAATTATCAAAGCTTGAGGTTGGGTGAAATAAAACTTATCCTAATTGACAATAGTTTTTGGAAAGGTTTTGATGAAGAACAAGTGAAGTGGATTGAGAAGGAGGTATCTGAATGTAATGTACTAGTCTGTGTAGCGATTATGCACAAGCCACTTAACAATGTGTTGTCGACCCACATTATGGGTGAGAATAATAAAAAGGCGGCTGAGGAAGCTGATTGGTTGAGGAAGTTGCTGGTTAGTTCTGGTGTAAAAAGAATAATGGCGGGACATTTGCATTATGCTAGTTCCTATGAACTTGGAGGGATAAGGACAGATATTGTAGGGGCTATATCAAGGGAAAGAAACAACCAAAGTCCAAGGTATACTGAATTGATGATTGGGAAATATTCTATTGAGAGAAAGGTGGTGGAGGAAGAAAATGATATTGGGAATTGATCCGGGTTTGGAGAATACAGGGTGGGGAGTGGTCAATGATAATAAGTTAGTAGCTTGTGGGGTTATTTTGACTACCAAAAAAGATAAAAGTGAAGTTAGACTGGAAAAGATATTTAAGGAGATTCAGAAAGTTATAAAGAAGTATGGTGTGATAGAGGTAGCGATGGAGTCTTTGTTTTTTGCGAAAAATATTAGAAGTGCTATGTCGGTATCGGAGGCAATAGGAGTGATAAAGGTGGCGGCAAAAAATTTGGGAAAACCAGTGTTTGAATATACCCCATTACAGATAAAACAAGCATTGGTGGGTTATGGGAGGGCGGAGAAGGAACAGGTGGAGATAATGGTGAGGGATTGTTTGAGCCTTGAAGAGCCAATTACACCAAGTCACGCATCAGATGCAGTGGCTGTGGCACTGACTCATGGGTTTACAATGAAGACATGATGGATATTGGGAAAGAATTAACAATGATGAAGGGTGTAGTTAAAGAGGGGGAGGGTAAGGATTGGTGGGCAGATAAGCAACTATGGAACAATAGGGTAAAAAAAGTAGAGGAATCTGGAGGGGGGTTGAGGGAATTGGCTTTGGGTTATTGTGATGATTATTTGATTAAATATGGTGAAAAAATTAATACAAGATTTGCTAGTAAATATGGAAAGGAATATGATCCAGAAGATATACCTGGTTATCAACCAAACTCAGCCTGGGGTGGGGGGTACGGAGACGAGGAGATGTTATTTGAATTAAAAGGGATTCGAGGAGAAAATGACTTGTTGCCAATTGATCAGGCGGTGGATACTCAGTATGGGATGAGTCAAGAAATTGCTGAAGTGATGGATGCTGCGAATTTAGATGAGTGTCGAGTGATATTAAAAAGAATTAATTCTCGATACGATATTCAAGAAGTTGATGAAATTGTTGAAGGTGACCCTAGTATAAGAGCGTGGGGTGGTTTGGATACGATTCTCGTTGTAAGGGGAAACTCCTTTGAGGAGCTGTTGCCGACAATTGTACATGAGGTAACACACAAGTATTTTGATAATATGAGGGATAATTTGTATTCTAAAACATCGGGTATAGGTGACGGGTTGTCTGAATATTTAAATTTGGGTAACAAACTAAAACATATTGGTGATGAGGATATAGCCAGATTAAATGCAATTAGAGTTTGTTTAAAAAAATTTGAGGAAACACAAGAACCAATTTTTATTGAAGAATTGATTGATTCGGCAAAATTTTATAATTGGCATTGTTTTGGGAGAGTTGAAGGTAAATAAATGTTCGGGTAATGTTTGGTTTATGATATCATGGGTTTATGATCTCAAGCTTAAGAGGGAAAGTTGATAGAGTGTGGGGTAATTATATTGAGATTGAAGTTGCTGGAGTTGGTTATTTAGTATGGATGGGAAAAAGAAATTATAGTGAAGGACAGGAGGTAAAAATATTTACATATTTGGCAGTGTCGGAAAATGACATGGCGCTATATGGATTTGAAAACTTTGAAGATTTAGATTTGTTTAAAATGTTGATTACTGTTTCGGGAGTTGGTCCGAAGTCTGGTGCACAAATACTTGGTCAATGTAAAAGTATGGAAGTAATAAAAGCGATTGGAGATGCTGATATTTCCTTTTTTGAAAAAATAAAGGGGGTTGGTAAGAAAACTGCTCAAAGAATTATAGTTGACTTGAAGTCAAAAATTGGAGGCCTCGGAGAATTGAACTTAAAGGAAGAGTTGCCGTTATTAGAAGATGATGTAGTATTGAGTTTGAGACAGTTGGGTTTTGAAAGGAAAGAGATTGAAAATGTAATCAAAAAATTACCCCAAGAGTTAGATATCCTTGAAGATAAAGTTAGTTGGTGTCTGCAAAATTTGGGACGAAATTAGAATGACAGATAAAAACTTAGATCCAAAATTAAAGAGTGAAGACAAAGAAATCGAGTTGTCGTTACGTCCAAAAAAATTAGCTGAATTTATTGGACAGAAAAAATTAAAAGATCAGTTGGGAGTATTTATTGAGGCTGCTAGAGAAAGGGGGGAGGCTCTTGATCATATTTTATTTTATGGTCCTCCAGGTTTGGGTAAGACTACTTTAGCGATGCTTTTAGCTTCGGAAATGGATTCAACAATAAAAATTACATCAGGTCCAGCGTTGACAAGGGCGGGTGATTTAGCATCGATTTTAACTACGATGAAAAAGGGAGATATCTTGTTTATAGATGAAATTCATCGATTAAACAAAATTGTTGAAGAAACACTTTATAGTGCGATGGAGGATTATGTTTTGGATATAGTTTTAGGAAAAGGACCATCGGCAAGGTCAGTCAGGTTAAAATTGCAAAAATTTACGATTGTGGGAGCAACGACTCGGATTGGATTGATTTCTGGACCAATGAGAGACCGATTTGGGATAGTTCAGCAAATTGATTTTTATGAAGATGTAAATTTGGCAGAAATTGTGATGAGGACAGCACAATATCTAAAAGTAAAAATTGACAGGGAAGCGGCAGAGGAGATTGCCAAGAGGTCTAGGGGGACACCAAGAATTGCTAACCGATTACTAAAGAGGGTGAGAGACTATGCACAAGTTAATAACGACGGGTTAATTACAGTGGTTGAATCGAAGGTGGCGTTGGAAAAATTAGGGGTGGATGAATTGGGTTTGTCTGATGCAGATCGGAAGTATTTGGATGTGGTCAAAAAACAATATGGTGGTGGACCAGTAGGAGTAGAAAACATTGCGGCAGCGTTGACCGAGGATGTAGAAACCATTACTGATGTCTACGAACCATTTTTGATGAAAAAGGGATTAGTAAAGAGAACACCAAGAGGAAGAATGGTGGACGCGATATAATAATGCATGTTGGCAGGATCTGTTAAAGTTGAAAATGTTACCCTGATGCTTGATTTACCTTTATGGGAGTGTCGTGATTGTTTGGTGTGTAGATCCAAGTTGACAAGTTTTATAAGACAAAGTTTTGGCAGTGAGTTTGGAATAGGAATTGCGACGGTTGTATGTGACAGAGAGATGGAGGTGAGGGGATGCGTCAATGGAAAGATTTTTGGACTCTTAAAAGAGAAAGTAGAATGTAGTCCATAACCAAAAAAGGCAGCTAGAAATTAATCTAACCGCCCTTAAGGCAAATCACTTCGACAAGCTCAGTATGAGCAAGTCTGTTTATTCTCCCTGAATTCCAAGTAACCAAAGGACCGCTTCCTTGCGGTAACGACGATCTCCTCTGGCGTTGATGCGGATAGCAGGAAGTTTACCTCGCTTACCCCAGCGTTTTATGGTCAGTTTTGAGACGCGTAACAAATCAGCAACTTCAGCAACGGTTAATAGATCAGGAAGATTATCAATACTGATACCATTAACTTTTTTGGGGGAGGATTTTTGATTCACAAGTTTATCTTGTGTTGTATTTAGTTCGTCCATTTAGTGGCTCCTCGTGTATCAAAAGAACATTTAACTATAATCATTAAAACACAGAGTATATAAGTAGGTCAAGATATCAAAATATAAAGTGAATGATTTATAATGAGTTTATGGTGGAAGGTAAAACAGAAACAGCAGTAAACCAGCCAAATAAATCAGAAATTGTTTTGGATAGAAAACAACAGAGATGGGAAAAAGAGTTACATAATTTAAATTTGTATCATGGAACTTCAGTAGAAAATGCCAAAAAAATTATGGTTGATGGGTTAAAATCGACAGAAAAACCTTATACAAACGAAGATCAATTGTTTTTAGAAGAGATGGCCGATGCAAAAGGAGTTGAGCTAGGAATTTATGCTAAAGGGAAGGACAATTCTTTTTTTGTGACTAGTTCTGAAATTGCGGCGTGTGGTTATGCAGTTGACGGTCCAGAGATGGTGAGAATATATCTACTCCCTTTATCTGATGAACTAATGAAGAGAACACAGGGAAGTGATGATTATGAGAGGATTAAGAATATTCATGAGAAGTTGATAGACACTATGGTGAATCATAGACCGGCTCTATTAAAAATTAAAAAAGATTCAACATTTTTTAGAGATTTAGTTAAGACGAGATTGTCAGAAAGCTATGTAAAAGCTTTGGATGATTTTGAATCCTTTGCTTATATTGTTGATGAGATTAAAACAAAATATGAAGTTAGTGATGAAGTTGCGACAGAGTTTGTGCTCGATGAGGTTAGAAGAGGATTATTGAATGTGGCTACAGACATGGAAATCAAACCTGAGGATTTAAAATTAATTAGTGGAGATGAATTTGATAATTTAGATGTTTTAAATAGAAAAATCGCTGAAGTTAGAGATTTTTGTTTTGGAGATGAAAAGAGACAGCCATCTGAATTGATTCGATTCTTGTACAGAGTTGTTTGTTACGATTCTGGAAGCTTAAATGAGATAGTGGCGATATGTTCATATTTTGGAATAGATAAACAAGAGGCTGATACTATATATCAAAAAGCAATGGAATTACAAAAATTGGAAAACAACTTTGGGGTATAATTGTTTGTAACTTAGTTTGTTAATTTTTTAATTATGAATAAAATGGGTGTAGAAATTTCGCAAGAAATAAAAGAAAAAGGAGCAACGTTAGTAGGAGAGGCGGTAAAACGAGCGATAGCTGAAATTGATAAAAGGATGTCCAAACCATCAGGGGCTGATGAGGTGGCCAGGATAGGTTTTTTGTCAAAGCTCTATGGAGCTGCTGACCCTCATATGAAGGAAATTGGAAAAGAAAGATGGAAGAATGCTAAAGCGGTCGGGGCAGGGGTGTTGTCAATTTTGCCAATTATTGGTCAGGTTGAGGGTGGTGGTGTGGCTGTTGCTGAATTGACTGATGCCGCAATTTTGGAAGGAGCGACTTTGGCAGAAGCAGGAGCACTGGCAGGAGGAAAGGTAGTTGGGAGTGGTGGAGTTATTGTAGAAACATTTGGAAAAATGATGGGTAACAAATCATTGGAAGGAATTAAAAAAGTAATGAAGGCTATTGATCCTTTTGAAGATGTTCCAATTGGAATAACATCAGCTGCGGCTGCTGTGGAACTGCTAGGAGTTGAGGGAGCAATGGTGATACCAGCTGTGGCCAGACTGGGAATTGGGGCGGTAAAAATATGTAAAGAGGGAATTGCAATGGGGAAAGATATGTATGGAGTTATTAAAGATGAAATAAACAATAGAACTAAAAAGGCGGGAAGTCCAGGTATGGGGGCAGCAGCTGCTGTTTTTGCTTAAAAATTTAAATAATGTATATGGAAAAAAAAATAGCATTAATTCAATTGATAGAAAACAGTTTTTTGATTAGTGATATTTTAAAAAAGACTTTACTGGAGAAAGTAGAATTTATGAAAGATGAAGATGTTGAAAAAATTGGAAAATTTTTAGTTTGGGAAAGGGATGTTGTTTTGGCAGATGAGGAGGGGTTTTTGAAAGAAATTGATAAAGTTATTGAAGGTATTACAGAATAAAAAGATGTAAAGACTGAAATTGAACTGGATGTTGATAGCAAAATTAGTACAAAGCCAATAAAACTGTAAAGAGGTGGTGTTGATTTGTGTTTGGTATTGTAAAATAAGTTTATGAAAGACTACAAAATTGCCTTTTTTGGAGTAAAAAGTTGGGAAAGAGAAGAGATAGAAAAAGAGATTGCTGATTTAGATGCTACTGGTGTGGGAATCTTTGGAGAAGAGTTGGAAGGTAATTTGGAGATGGCAAAAAACTATAATGTTGTTTCAATAAGTAGTAGATCAAAGGTTGATAAAGAAATATTGGAAAAATTATGCGATTTGAGGATGATAGCCGTGAGATCAACTGGTATAGATAACATTGATGTTGAAGAATGCAAGAGCCGAGGGATTGAAATAAAGAATGTACCTTCTTATGGATCAAATACGGTAGCCGAGTATACCTTTGCTTTGATTTTGGCAGTATCAAAAAAATTGGTTGAGGCACATCAGACAGTGGAGAATGATGAATTTAGTCCTGAGGGTTTAACAGGAATTGATCTGCATGGACGGACATTGGGGATTATCGGTTTGGGGAAAATTGGGTCTAATGTGGCAAAAATTGGTAGAGGTTTTGGGATGAATATTGTGGCAGTTGAAAAATATCCTGATGATAAGGTGGTGAAACGCTATAAGGTTAAATTGGTTGATATGGATACTTTATTAAAGAATTCGGATGTAGTAACCCTACATGTTCCTTCAGAGAAGGATACTTACCATTTAATAAATCGGGACAATATTAAGCAGATGAAAAAGGGAAGTATTCTAGTAAACACTTCCCGAGGGGCAGTTCTTGAGAGTGCGGCAGTAATATGGGCATTGAATAAGGGAGTTCTAATGGGGGCTGGTATTGATGTGGTTGAAGAGGAAGAAAATTTGGAAGGAATGTCGATGATTATGAGCCAAAGACCAACAAAGGATGATTTGCAAAATATTTTAAGTTATCACATGCTTCGTGATAGAGATGATGTGGTTTTTACGCCTCACAATGCTTTTAATACTAAGGAAGCAATTACTCGAAGAATTAAAACGACAATAGAAAACATTAATAATTTTTGTAAAAAATAATATGAAAGCAGTTATTATCTGTGGTGGTATTGGTTCAAAAATGTGGCCTGAAAGCCGCGGAGCATCACCAAAACAATTTTTACCCCTGATTGGTGAGAAATCGTTGTTTCAATCGAATTGGGAGGCGCTTAGATTAAAATTTTCACCCGAGGAAATATTTTTACAGACGAATGCTGAGCAAGCTGAGATAGCAAAAAAACAAGTAAAGGAGATATTACCAGAGAATGTTTTTGTAGAACCAGAGATGAGAAATCAAGGGCCAGCGACAGGATTTGCGGCGGCATCTTTGATAAAAAAAGGATTTGGAGACGAAGCTTTTATGTTGGTTCAGGCTGATGTAATGAGAAAACCAGAAGAGATGTTTATAAAAATGGTGGAGACGGTGGGTAATTTGGCTGAATCATCAATGGACTATATTACTGGGGGAATGGTACCTGAAAGTATTGTTAGAGGAGTGGATTATTTGGTAAAGGGTGAATTAATAAAAGAGGAAAATGGAGTAAAGGTTTATCGGGTGGCTGATTATATTGATAGAAGTGAAGAAGAAAAAATTAAAAAGTATCTTGGGACTGACAAGTTGATGATTCATGCAAATCATACAACTATGACACCAAATAACTTACTTGCCATGTATAAAAAATATAGAATGGATTGGTATGAACCTTTGATGAACATTGTTAATGGAGGAGATATTCCAACCGAATATGCCAAGATGCCAAAGGCGGGAATTGAAGATGTGACCAAACAAGTTTATGTTAAAGGGGAAGCAATGGTCGCAGAGTTGCCTTTTGAATGGATAGATTTTGGGACATGGGAGAGCCTGGCTAAGTATTTGATAGAGCGAAAAATGTATTCCTCTGATACTAAAACTATAGAGTTAGATAGTATAAATAATTTTGTCAGAGCTAATAAAACAGTGGCTTTGATTGGAGTATCAGACTTAGTGGTAATTGATAAAAACGATGCCTTATTGATATGTAAAATGGATAAAACTGGGAAGGTAGGAGAGGTGGTTGATAAATTAAAGGCGGAGAATAAAACAGAGCTTTTATAAATTATTTTTAATATAAACTCTGTTTGGCATTGGCAATGACGTCTTTGGAAAGTAAACATTTGCCACTATCGCGATGATGAGGACAAACACAATATTTTTTTTGGTTTTCAATATCGGTCCGTATTTCGGGAGATGAAATATGCTGAGTGTTGTTAATAATTGTTGAACAATGTCCTCTTTGTATTACCTCTTTTGGAGGGTTAAGAAGTTGAGAAAGGTTATTTAATATTGAACTGAAAAGTTTTTCGCGATTAGTTTTTATCATGAAAAATTAATTAATAAAAAATCCGCCAAATTGGCGGATAGATAACAAAGATTAAACCAGTAGGTTTGAAGATATGTGTTATAGGGGAGTATAGCATATGATTTTTAATACAAAATCCCCCTCGTGAGAGGGGGATTAAAGATTGCTTCGTCGGAATATCTTCTCGCAATGACGTAGAGTTTATTTCAACTCAACAGTTGCGCCAGCGGCTTCGAGTTTAGCTTTTGCATCAGCAGCAGCTTCTTTTTTCATAGTACCGAGATCAGCAGGACAGGCATCGACCATATCCTTGGCTTCTTTCAAACCCAATTCTGGTTTGAATTCACGGACAGCTTTAATAACAGCGATTTTGTTGGTACCAGCATTGGTAACAATGACGTCAAATTCGCTTTTTTCTTCAGCGGCGGGAGCAGCGGCACCAGCAGCAGGAGCACCTGCAGCGGCGGGAGCAGCCATAGCAACAGCTTTAACGTCGAACTTCTCTTCAAGAGCTTTGACCAATTCAGAAAGTTCTAGAACTGAAAGTTCGGAGATTTGGGTTAGGATTGTTTCTAATTTTTTATCCATATTTTTAAAAATTTAATAATTAATAAATTTATAACTAAGTAAGGGATTATTGTCACCTCGTCGGTGGGACAATAATATAATAATTTAATAAATAATTGCCTCGCCGGCGGGCTTAAATAATTAATAAATAATTATTGCTTCGGTGGGGAAGAAATAATTATTTCGGCGGTAAATAATTAATTTTTCGCAGGTTTATCGGCTAGCGCTTTTAGGGTTAAAACTAATTGCGTTTGGTTGTAGCGCATGGCATAAACCATACGTTGCAAAGGATTTTTAAGTCCACCAATAAATTGAGCGATGAGAGTAGATTTGGACGGGAGAGACAAAAATCTTTTTAATTCGTCCATGGAAAGAATTTTTTTGTCATATATGCCATATTTGAAGCTAGTTTTTTCTTTGTCTTTGTTGATGGTGTCGATTTCTTTTAGAGGAGCAATTTCGTCAGTGTCACAATAGACAATAGCGGTGGGGCCAGTAAGGGTTTCGGGTAAACTTAGACCTATTTTGTCTAGAGCTCGAGTGATAAGGGTGTTTTTAACTACTTCAATTGAACCACCGAGATCTTTAACCTTGGCACGGAGAGTGCTGACGTCACCAGCTGTTAAGCCTTGATATTGAATAAAGGCGGCTGATTTTGATTCTGAAAGTTTTTTGACAACTTGGTCAACTTTTTCAATTTTTTGTATTTTTGCCATATATATAATGAATATTTATACCGATAAATCGGTATCGTGTCTTTAGGAAAAATTTTTCATAGATATTCAAATTTTTACCTAAATAAACGAAAAACCTGCCGAAGAGGCAGGCGTGGATTAGAAATTCTAATTTGGCCTCGGTAGGATTTCTGGGTGAATAGACACCGACCTACTGTCTTCGGTAGTACAGGGGGGATTATATACTATTGTTGAGAAATTGGCAAAGGGAAAGAGGAAAAAGGATATTAATTTAATTAGTGGAATTAAATTACCTTAGCGCTGATGGTATTTTAGGGGGTTGGCAAAGGGGATATTTGGGTATAAACTGGGGGCATTGTAATTTTAAAGTTATTTGCATTCCTAAGTACAGAAAAATAATTTCTGTGATCGGGAATTTGAGTAACGGAGGAGGACTTATGAAAGAGGAAGTTGTTAGAAGAGTTATTGGAGAGATGTCAGCGGGTAATGGAGATTTGGCCTTGGTAATGGATTATGCCTATAAATTAGGAAGGAAAATAGTTGATAAGTTACCTGACAATAACGAACTAGCTTTGGTTTTTTGTCAAACAAGATTAATTAGAGCATCTAGCTACCTTATTGGTCAAACTATAAAATCGCAAGATTTACTTCGGAATCCAGTTGAATACTGGAAGACAAATGAAGCTAAAAATGCTGCTTTGGCATTGGCTGATTTTGTTACGAGAAAGGATTTGCATAAATCTGAGGACTGATAGAATAAGGTGTGAGGAAATATTGGTGGTTTGGATTACTTATTCCAATTGTTGGTGGGATTGTATATTTTTGGCCAAAGGGGTGGTACAACCCTTTTGTAAGAAATGGTGAAGTACAAAGTCTACTATTAGAGCAGTATGATATAGATTCTCTGATGAAAAGAGGAGGGGTGGCATTAGAGATAAAAATTTTTGGTGAAGCAGAAGAGGTTAAAAAAAGATTTTTACTTAACAAAGATTTGAGGGTGAAAAATAACTTTACTACAAAGGTGTTTACCTTTGAGAGTGAGGGAAAAACTATATCAGGAACAGTAAATATTCCTCATCCGGAATATAGTAGTTTGAAAAAGGCGATAATTTTAGTTCGAGGTTATGCAGAATTGGAGGGGTATTATCCTGGTTCTGGGACTTGGAAGGTGGCTCAGATTTTGGCGAATGAGGGTTACGCTACTTTTTCTATAGACTTTTTGGGATATGGGCTAAGTGAAGGTGAATCGACTGATGTTTTAGAAGCAAGGTTTGTAAAAGTGGCAAACGTGATGGATTTAATAGAGTCAGTAAAAGCAATTCCCTGGATTGATAAAAGTAAAATTGGGATTTGGGCGCATAGTAACGGCGGGCAAATAGTTTTGTCAGCTTTGGAAGCTTTGGGGGGAAATTATCCGACAGTGTTGTGGGCTCCAATGACACAAACTTTTCCGGAAAGTGTTTTAAGTACGATTGATGAAGGAAGTCCAGTAAAAGAAGCTATTGAGGAATTTGAGAAGCAATATGACAGTCGGCGATATGCCTTTGAGAATTATTATGATTGGATTGAGGCACCGATTTTGATTCAACAAGGAATAAATGATGAGTGGTGCCAGGTTGCTTGGCAGGAAAAAGTCGTGACAGAGTTGAAGAAGGCAGGGAAAGATGCTGAACTAATTTTGTATACAGGTGATGATCATAATTTGAGTAGTAATTGGGATGAGGCAGTGAAAAGGGATATCGAATTTTATGGTAAGTTTTTTTCTGAGTAAGAGGATAGATTAGACAAGTGAAGGTAAGTTTAAATCAGAAAAACTTCGCTTTGTTTCGGTAGCTGTCTTAAAGAGATGGATGGCTTTTTTGAAAATGGTGGCAATTTGTTTATCGGTTTTTAAAATTCCGTTTTTATTGGCAAGATTAAGACCGAGATTGATACCTCGTGGTCGACATAATTTGAGGCGGGCGTCTGCAGAGAGAGTTAGAGTACAGAGACCATCTTGACACATATAGTTATCACATTTTTTGCATTTTTCGGTGTAAAAAGCTGAGACTTCAGTATCTCGAATCATTATTTTTGTATTTTTAGGAGTAGTAAAAACTTTGTTTGGGTGACCAAAGCCTCCGACGGCGTGAACGATTTGAGGTTTACCAAATTTTTCTTCTAGTAGACTGTTGACGTGTTCAAGAGAAATATAGTTTTTTTGCCAGTATGTTTTATTGGTCGAAATAGCATCTTTATAGTAGGTGAGATCAAACAGTTTTAGGTCAACACCAATATCAGTACAAAAATTAATTATTTTATCTAGTTCGGGAAGGTTTTGTTTTGTCATAACTGATTGTAATCTAACAGGGATGTTGTTTTTGATGGTTTCCTTTATACCGTCGACTATTGGTCTTACGTTGTTTTGATAATGGGAGAGATTTTGATCACTATTTGGGGTGAGAATATCAAGACTTACTTTTACTTCTCCAAAACCTGAGTCGACGATGTCGTTGATGTATTTTTTTAGAAAGGTGCCATTAGTATTTAATTTTAAATAGTGCAGATTTTTGAATTGACTAATCTTTTTTGCTAAAGGGAAGGTAATTTGAGGAACTACGAGAGGTTCTCCACCGGTTAGGCTGAAGCTGTTAATACCGACAGAGTTGGCGATGGTAACGATACGAATGATTTGGTCCAAATTAAGAGATGCTCCTTCCAAAAGATAACTATCACCGTCTTTTGGGCAATAGAGGCAGTTCATGTTACATTTGTTTGTAACAGCAACCCGTAAAGCAGGTATTTCGTTCATACAACGGTCTATTTTATCGTTAAAAATGCAATTTTAACAGGTAGATGTTTTTTTTGGTATAATCCCCCTATAAGATGATGATGAAAATTTATTTCACTGGTGCTTTGAGCGGGAAGCCTAGATATTTGGAGAATTTTCAGGCGATTGTATCTCACTTGAAATCGAGGGGTAACAAAGTTTTTTCTGAACACATATTGACAGAGGGAAAAGAAAAGCAAGTTAGACAACAGACTGCTGAAGATAGAGAAAACGTATATAAGGATTTGTTTAACAAAATTCGAGCTTCAGATTTAGTTGTTGCTGAGATTTCAACACCCAGTGTTTCGATAGGCCATGAGATTACAAATGCTTTGGAAATGTCAAAGCCAGTAATAATTATGCATGTACCAGGTGAGAGTTCTTCCCTACTTGAAGGACGTAAAGATGACAAATTGCATATTATTGAGTACAACTTGGATAATTTGGAGGAGACTTTAGACAAGGCACTAGAGGAAGCGAGAATGAAGATGGATGTTCGATTTAATTTCTTTGTTTCACCAAAAATATTGAATTATTTAGATTGGATTGCTCAAAAGAGAATGATTCCACGTTCTGTGTTTTTGCGAAACCTGATTGAGAGAGAGATGAAGAAAGACAAGGAATTCAAGGAATAGAGGTTATTGATTGTCCTGACGAAATTTGTTTTTTATATTTAGCCAGTAGGGGGATTGGCGACAGATTAGATTGTTAGATAAATAGTATTTTAGTTGATTGGTAGAAATAAGTTCTTTAACTAATTCTTCTAAAAATATGGTGTTTTGAGATCCCTTGACTAGAATTGTGGCATTTTGAGGGAGATTTTTTTTGAGATACTGGGCAGCCTGCCACCAATAAAGGAATTTTTTTGCCTTGATACCAAAATAACGACTACTTTCTGGACCAACACTAATAATTGTGCTGGCGGTGTTGAGAGCAGTTTTATATAAGTTTTGATGAGATATTTTTGAGGCGCCACCAAGTTCGCGCATGTCTCCGAGAACGGCAATTCTTGGGGAGGGGTAGGAGGCTAGAAAATTTAACATCTCAGTAGTGGCTAGGGGGGAGGAGTTGTATGTACTATCAATAATTGTAGATGAAAAAATGCCTTCAAAGATAGAGGAACGACTAGGTGGCAGATGGAAGTTATTTTTTAAGTTATTAATAGCAGTAGAGGAATCAAGGTTCATTGTTTTTGCGATGGCAATAGTGGCTCCTAGAGAAATATCATATATGTTGGGCAGAAGATAATTGGGGATGAGTACTTTGGTGGCTTTGATGGAAATTATATTTTTATTCTTAGTGTACTTTTTAACCAGTGGATCGGATTTGTTGATGATGGCGGTTTCTGTACAGTTTGGTAACTTGGCTTTTTCACTGGCAATTTCCTCCAATGAAGAAAAGTTTTCTAAATGAACTGGAGTGACATTGAGAAAAACACCGATATCGGGTTTTACTATTGATAAAAGATAGGACATATTTTTGGGTGATTTGGCACTATCAATTCCCATTTCAAGTAAATAAATGTCATAGGTTTTCCAGTTGGTGAGGATTGTAAATGGAGTTAGTATGGCAACTTTTAACCAAGATAAAAGGGTGAAGTCGGGTGTTTTTAATCCTAAGATATCCAAGGGAATGCCTGATTCGGAATTGCCACCATAATTTGTTTTGACTCTAAAATTCGGTTTAAGAGCGGCCTCGGCCGCTAATAGAGTTGATGTTTTGCCAGCAGAACCGGTGATGCCAATTATTTTTAATTTAGGATTAAGTAATTTGATTTTGGCAAGTTGAAGTTTGGCAAAAAAACGGAGGTAATAGAGAAATAAGAGGCTTATTTTTTGTTTCATATAATTGTTCGCCTTATAGATGAGTGTAACCCAGTTAAGATAGTATAGGGAATAGTGTTTAAAAGACTTGATAATTTATAGATTGAACAGGGACTGTTGATGTCTGAAGAAATGACTGTGACTTTGTCGCCAACAGAGGCGTTGATGGTCCGTGGTATTTTGATGGTAGTCATGTTCATGGCAACATTACCGACAATTAGGCATTCAGTATCGAGGAGCAAAAAAGTAGCACGATTGCTTAGATCTCTGGAAATACCTTCGTTGTAGCCAGCGGTAAGAATACCAATTATTTCATCTTGCTTGGCAGTATAGGTACCTCCATAACTGACTTGATCGCCGGCATGAATTTGTTTAATTAAAGCCAATCTGGAGGTGAGGGTGAGTGCTGGTTTAAGGGCGAGGCGCTGGATTCGACCTTCTTTTGAGTGAGAACTAAAAGGGGAATAACCATAGAATCCAAGACCAATACGAATCAGATTAAAGTAAGGGTCATTGATGGTGGTGGCACCAGAGGTGGCGGAAATGTGTTTGTATTTGAAGGTAAAGCCAGCAGTTTCAAAAAGAGACACCATTTTTTTGAAAAGCTTAATTTGATTTTGAGTGAAAGTATTTTTTTTGGGATTATCGGATTGGGAGAGATGGGAAAAAATACCTTCAATTTTTAATTTGGGGCAGTCTTTTAGAGCCGAAATGAATTTTGGGATGTCTTGCTCTTGGATTCCTAGGCGACACATACCAGTGTCGAGTTTGATGTGAACTTTTGCCCCGGGTTGGTTTTTGTTTAGGGCTTTTAGTGACTCAATGTCATAAATAGTAAAAGTAAAAGGAAGTCTTTTCCATGTGGGGTAGTTTCTTGGGTCGGTATAACCCATTATCATTATAGGGATTTTGATTTTTTCTTTGAAAAGTTCATAGGCTTCATAGAGGGAGTCGACCATTATATAAGGAGTGTTGAGCTTTGAGTCAACTATCTTGGCGATGTTGACGAGTCCATGTCCATAGGCATTTGACTTGAGAACTGGGCAGATATCGCAGGTGGGATTTAACTTTTGAAAATAATCATAGTTATTGATTAGAGCCTGAGAGTTGATGGTTATCTCATTTAGAGTTTGGTATGTAGGCATAAAATATTCTAACATATTAAGTAATAAAAGTAAAAATTAGATATAAAATTTGAGTTTTAAACTAATTATGTATATAATATAAACATGAAAAAAATAAGAGTGGCTGTGTTGATGGGGGGAAAGAGCAGTGAGAGGGAGGTATCTCTATCTTCTGGTGCTGAAGTGTTAAAAAACTTAGACAGAGATAAATATGAAGTGTGGGGAATTGATGTGCCATCGGAATTGGACAAGTTAGGAGAAATAAAACCTGATTTGGCTTTCATTATTTTACATGGTAAAGGTGGAGAGGATGGAGTTATTCAAGGATATTTGGAGACTTTGGGAATTAAATATACTGGGTGTGGAGTTTTGGCTTCAGCTATAGGGATGAATAAACGAGTTTTTAGAATGTTAATGGAAAGAGAGGGGATACTAATGGCTAGTGAGACGAGAAAAGTTCCCTGTGTGGTGAAGCCAAATTGTGGAGGATCGAGTGTGGGAGTATCGATAGTTAAGGAAAATAAAGATTTAGTGACGGCAATAGAATTGGCGAAAAAATATGATGATGAAGTAATTGTTGAGAGGTATATCAAGGGTATAGAGGTCTCCTGTGGAATTTTAGGAGACCCTTCGGTAAACTCAGGGCAAGTGGTGGTATTGCCAGTAATTGAAATAGTACCTAAAAAAGAATTTTTTGATTATGAAGCAAAATATACAAAAGGAATGTCTGAGGAAATATGTCCAGCGAGGTTAACTGAAAAAATGACAAAAAAGGTTAAGGAAATAACCCTCAAGGTTTTTAAAGCAATTGATGGAAGAGGTTATGCAAGAGTTGATTTTATAATAAAAAATGATAAAGCATACTTACTGGAGATAAATACATTACCAGGGATGACTTCAAATTCGCTATTGCCAAAAGAGGCAAAGGCTATGGGGGTGAATTATTCTCAAGTGCTAGATAAGATAGTTGAGTTGGCACTAAAAACCCGCCTTTGAGGCGGGTTTTGAAGATACTATATATAGTATAAGAATTACTTCTCAATAAGAATCCACCACAGGCGGATTTCGGTTTTATTTGGCAACCTCAACTTTGACACAAGGACCCATGGTGGCACAAAGAGCCAATTTTTTGATTTTTGGAACTTTGATTACCTTGATAAGTTCTGCAACATTGGCTTCTAGTTCTTTTTCGGTTTGGGAAACTTTTCCTACTACGATATGAACAACTGGAGCTTTCTTTTCGGTTTTAACCATGGTTTTAGCGACAGAAAGACGCTTGACGGCTTCTTCTGGTTTGTCGGTAAGAGTACCTGATTTAGGATTGGGCATAAGACCTTTTGGACCTAGAACGCGAGCGAAGGGAAGAAGTTTTGGCATGGTGGTAGGAGTAGCAATTAGGATATCGAAATTTACTTTTCCTTCCTTAATTTCGGCTAATATAGTATCGTTTAGCACTACAATTTTCTTAGTGCTAGTCTCGAGGTGCGGGAAAGAGATTTCACCAATGTTTCCAATGTCAAGGACAGTAACATGTGCCTCAACTTTACCGTCGAATTTAGAGATTGAGGTCTCTTTTACAAGCTTAACGGCGTTAGTCAGAGGATACAATTTTAAGACGTCAATTTTTTTCTTGACTGCCTTGTACTTTTTACCTCGAGTACGGATAACTTTTTTAATACTGGAATTTTCCTCGACGGGAGTTTCAGAAGACTCAACTTCTTTGACTTCGGTTTCGGCGTTGCGAGATTCAGTTTCTACAACTACAGTCTCTTCCACAGCAAGTTCTTTTTTGGCTTTTTTAGCCTTGAGTTCTTGAGAGGTTTTGCTCATTTTATTTGAATTAAATAATTAAAAATATTAATTTTTTGTAAAATCAGGCATTTGGCAAGTGGCGCAAATTAAATTCGGATTTTTGGGGCGAGCGACAACTTCTTTCAGGAGAAACCCGTCGACCAGTTGGGCAGGAGTGTAGGTTGGGGTGAGTTCAGTATTACCGCAGGAAACTTGGCAATTTGTTCGGCGACAGGCAAGGCGAAGAAGGTGAGGGGCAATAATTAATTCACTAAGCCCAGGGTCTATTTCAACTATTTTGTTTATTGTTGACATATGTTTAGTCGACGATCTCTAAACCCATTGAACGGGCGGTCCCCTTAACCATATTTTTGGCAGCTTCTAAATCTTTAGTATTTAGGTCGACCATTTTGTCGTTAGCAATTTTTTCAATTTGGCTTGCAGTAATTTTGCCAATTTTTTCACGACCAGTAGTGGCACTACCTTTGGTAATTCCAGTGACTTTTTTTATCATGTCAGAAACTGGAGGTTTTTTGATAATGAAATCGAATGAACGATCCTCGTAGATAGTGATAACGGAAGGAATGAGAGAACCGCGCATATCTTTGGTTCTTTCATTGAATTCATTACAGAAGTCCATGATTTTGATACCCTGTGGGCCGAGTGCGGTACCAACTGGAGGGGCTGGATTGGCAGATCCGGCTTGGATGGCTAATTTGACAACGACTTTGATTTTTTTAGGCATATATTTATTTTGTCTTTGCAGGGAGTGGAGTGATAGGCAATCTAGAAGCGAGATTGCTTCACTGCTGTGGCAATGACGTTAATTTATAACTCTTTAGTAACTTGTAAAAAGTCGAGTTCGACGGGGGTCTCTCTTTCAAAGAAGGAGACAAGAACACGAAGCTTACCTTTTTCTTGGTCGATTGAGTCAATGGTGCCAATAAAGTCGGCAAAGGGACCATTGGTAATCTTGACGACATCACCTGTTGAGTAGGGAGTCTGAAATTTTGGTTTATCTTCTTCTGTGGTTTTGACGATATTATCGACTTCTGATTGGGAAATTGGTGTAGGTTTACTACCAATACCAACAAATCCAGTAACACCTTGGGTGGTACGGACAGTGACCCAGGAGTCATCAGTAACTATCATTTGAATTAGAACATATCCTGGAAAAGTTTTTTCTTGAGTTTTTACTTTCGTGCCACGGCGAATAACCATTTTTGACTGAATGGGAACGATGGCTTGGAAGATATAATCTTCAAGCCCCATAGTTTTGATACGGGTTTTTAAGGCATCAATGACTTTGTATTCGTGTCCTGAGTATGTGTTGATGACGTACCAGGCAGCATCGATACCAGGGGTATTTGGAGAAAGAGTAAATTGGAACTCTTTTTGGTTGGTTTTTGTAGAATTATTTGGCATAAAATTTTATTTTTGAACTGAGGGACTAGGTAAGCCAAATGTGGGTAGAAGCGGAGCCACTGTCGGACTTATAGTCTCGGAATTGACAGTTGGTTTCGAACCAACTAAGCCAATAGCTTGAGTAAAAATATAATCAAAACCCCCTAAGATTAGGGAGACGATGATAGATATGGATATTACCACAATTGTTGACTGAATTATAGATTCACGTTTTGGCCAGGAGATTTGTTTGAATTCTGCCCTGACTTCCTTGAAAAAGTTAACTATTTTTTGCATCAGGGTATTATATCAATAAAAGAATGATTTTTTTGCTGAGTTTTTTGACTGTAAATTTACCGCAGATGGGGTACTTGATATGGTTTTGATTATTAAATTATAGTTGACAGACACTAAGGGTAGTAGTTATGATGGGACACAGACGCTATGACTAGTGTTAATTAAAAATAGCGTAAAAATACATGCTTTGTCCATATTGTGGTTTTGATGAATCAAATGTTTTAGAGTCGAGAGATGCCTTGGAAGGAAAGGCGACTCGACGGAGACGAGAGTGTGTGGAGTGCAAAAAAAGATTTACGACATATGAGAGAGTGGAGAACATCGAGTTGAAAGTGGTAAAAAAAGATGGCAGGATTGAAGATTATAGTCGAGAGAAATTAGATAAATGTTTTGAAAAAGCTTGTTGGAAACTAGAGGAAGATGAAAGGTCAAAGTTAGTTGATGAGGTGGAGATGAAATTGTTAAATTGGGAAAGTGTGGAGATTCCTTCTAAGGAAATCGGAAAGATGGTTATGAATAAATTAAAAGATATTGATCCTGTGGCTTACATTCGTTTTGCAACTATTTATCGCGATATCAGAGAAGTAAGTGAGTTTAATAAGTTAGTTGAAGAATTTTCAAATAAAAATTCAAAAAAATAAATGGACGAGATAAACCAAAGAGTGAAAAATGTAAGTGACACCTTGATGGAGCCGGAGATTTCGGAAAACGCAAAATATATTGCGGAAACGAGATATGGACTAAAAGATGAGAGCGGAAAAAGTACTGAAAAGGTAAAGGATATCTTTTTTAGAGTTGCTGAGAATATCGCCAAAGCAGATTTGGTTTTTGGTAAGGGGGCGTTGAAGACTGAGGAGCAAGGGAAGATTTTTTATAACTTGTTGGCGGAGCAAAAATTTTTTCCCAATACACCTTGTTTGGTAAATTCAGGTAAAGCAAAACAACAATTGTCTGCATGTTTTGTTTTACCGATAGAAGATTCGATGGATTCGATTTTGGAAACCATGTCCAATATGGCTAAAATCCATAAAAGTGGTGGTGGAACGGGTTTTTCTTTTTCTAGATTACGTCCGAGTGGCGACTATATTAAATCGAGTGGAGGAACGACTGTGGGGCCAGTATCTTTTATGCAGGCGTACAACGATGTGACATCGCAGATAAAGCAAGGTGGAGTGAGAAGAGGGGCAAATATGGGCATGCTTAATATTGATCACCCAGACGTGTTGCGATTTGCAGTAGTCAAGTTGGATGAATATTCGTTGACAAATTTTAATATCTCTTTGGCGGTTACCAATGCTTTTATGGAAAAATTGGAAAGTGACAAGACCTTTGTAGATGACGATTCAATACCAGAAGAAATTGTTGAAAAAATTAGGATT
Organism: Candidatus Methanoperedens sp.; assembly: GCA_035562735.1. Lineage (GTDB taxonomy): Bacteria > Patescibacteriota > Microgenomatia > UBA12405 > UBA12405 > UBA12158. Next base: position 978 of record DATMWB010000022.1, on the reverse strand, counting down.
GCTGAAGGAAACCGCGACGTTGACGCAAGGCTTCGAGAGATTGAAGAACAAATAGTAAAATTGTACGATTGGGCCAAGGCAACACGCGAGGGTGAGGGCTATGAGTTGATAAATCCCCGCAATGGAGAGGTGATGGTGAAACTTAATGCCTACAAAGTATTTAATTTAATTACTAGATTGGCCTGGCAATATGGTGATCCGGGTTTGGTATTTATCGACAGAATGAATGATGTGAACTCTAACCCTGTACCCCATTTGGGAAAGATTGAAGCAACAAATCCCTGTGGAGAACAACCATTGCTGCCCTATGATGCCTGTAACTTGGGGAGTATTAATTTATCTCGCTTTGTCATTGCGAGCGAAGCGAAGCAATCTGGGACGGAAAAGATTGCCGCGTCGCCTATGGCTCCTCGCAATGATATGTCAAGAGATTTGGATTGGGTAGAACTTGAAAGAGTAACGAAGGAAGCAGTTCATTTTCTGGATAATGTAGTGGAGCTAAATGTTTTTCCCGTTGAAAAAATAAGAGAGATGGTGACAAAGACTAGAAGAATTGGATTGGGGGTAATGGGTTTTGCGGACATGTTATTTAAATTGGGGATTAGTTATGATTCTGAAGAGGCACTATTTTGGGCACAAAAAGTCATGAAATTTATATCGGAAAAGGCCAAAGTAGCAACAATAGAGCTTGGTAGATCAAGAGGAGTTTTTCCAGAATGGGAAAACAGTGTTTTTGGAGGAACTGATTATCGACCGAGAAATATGGCCTTGACTACAATTGCTCCGACAGGAACTATTTCAATGATTGCGGATACAAGTTCGGGGATTGAACCACTATTCTCCTTGGGGTATCAGAAAAATACTGTTGAGGGAAAAACTCTGTATATTATGAATCCAATTTTTGTCGAAGAATTAAAAAAGAGGAATTTGTACAGCGAAGAGGTGATGAATAAGGTAGTAAAGAATGGTGGTAAATTG
>DATMWB010000021.1:0-11014 GCA_035562735.1 Candidatus Methanoperedens sp. | reverse complement strand
AAAAAAAGACTTACGACAATAATCAAAAATGTAAGCATATAAATATCTTACCTTATCTTATTAAACTTTCAAAAAAATCCCCCTTATTTATCGAAGGGGGATTTTGCTAGCGGAATATGTGGGACAAAATGGCAACATATTTTGTCCAACCAAACCAACTCACTTCCAATTAGATTTTATTGTCTTCTTCCAGGTAACCCATATAGGGCCAAACTTTGATTTTTATATCTCTTATCATCTGTTATTTCTTCGCCAAACCAATCAGGGATATTGTATCTTTTGCTTTCCTCTTCACTTGAAAATTCAACTTCAACCACTTGTAAACCGGAAAGATTCCCCAAGTAAATATCCAATTCCACAACTCTACCTTCGTGTTCAATTTCATATCTTGTTTTTTCTATTCTTTTTCCTTCTGTTACAGGCCATAAAGAATCAAATTGATAATGTTCAATTTCAATCTCATATTCAGCTCTAGTTAGTCCTCCACCTCTTTTTACAGTTTCAAAAAAATCAGCCCCTTTTTGTCTAATCCTCACCTCGGTTCCATCCTCAGAAATTGCTAAATAACCTTGAACTATTTTTTTATAAGGATATTTATTCAAATCTAAAGGCAGTTGTGCAACTAAAAACTTTCGTTCAATTTCCATATAATCGTAAATTTCTAATCTAGGCGAGTTATATAACAAATTCTTATATACGTCAATAAATCCACTAAAAATCCCCTAAATATAGGGGATTTTGCTAGCGGACCCGATGGGATTTGAACCCACGATCTTCCGCGTGACAGGCGGATGTGCTAGACCGCTGCACCACGGGTCCTCGGTCTAAAGCCTTAATACTATATCAAAAATTAACTTTATCTACAATCAACAAAAATTTCGATTAATATCCTCGGACTACTCTTGCCACTGGACAAACAACCCCATCAGTTCCGCATTTTCCACTCTCTGTTAACTCACTACAACTACTCAACTTTAAAATAATTCCTTTTTCGTCAACACTTCCACTAAAGCGGCCAGAATAATCACCATCAAAAACCTGCTCAGGTCTACCATCTGTAGAAAAAGCTACTCCACTACATTTTCCTTGTTCAACTGGTTTTTCTATCATTGTTCGGATGATAACACAAAATATTGTATTTTTATACCTAGTAACACAGCAACGAATATCACAAAAAATGCTATACTATTCTCATGATTATACCTATCATTATCGCCGCTGCAATAATTTTATATTTAGTATTTTTTTACAACGGTCTAAAAACCACAGAAGTCCATATCAATGCATCCATTCAAGAAATCGGCAATCAATTAAAACGTCAAAGTCAACTCATTCCCAACCTCATTGAGTCTGTCAAAGGTTATATGTCGCACGAAAAGGGAATTTTTAAAGATCTTACTGATGCCCGAAAAATGATTGACAACGCCGTAAAATCACAAGACCCCAAAGCAATTGATGCCGCTCAAAGTCTCTTGACAAAAACCATGGGTTCAATCAAGGTTATTGCTGAATCAAATCCCCAAATCATGGCTTCAAATCTTGTCGGTAACATGATGGAAGAGCTTCGTGATACTGCTGACAAAATTATGTATGCCCGTAGAACTTTTATCGACCTTTCAGCTGACTTCAATGTCAAAATCAGCACCATTCCTGGAGTATGGCTTGCTCCACTCTTCGGATTTAAACAAAAAACCGGTTTAGACACAGTTGATTCAAAAAATATCACCTCAGTTTCTGAAGCCGAAACAAAAAATCCTGAAGTAAAATTAAATTGACAAGAGCCTTAATATTCTTTTATAAAATTTTCAAAGTAGGGGATTTTTATGGCAAATTTTTATCAACAAATTAATAAAAATATTTGGCACTCAACTCTGATAATTTCAGTTTTTGTTGCCTTTGTGATTTTTGTTGGCTTTATTTTAAGCTACAGTTTTGAATCAGAAATTTTTCTTCCCATTGCCATCATCTATTCTGTTGCCTCTGCCTTTGGAAGTTATTTTTTTGGAGATAAAATCGTTCTTTCCTTAAACCATGCCATTCCTGCTACCAGAAAAAAATATTTTGATTTTTACACAGTAACCGAAAACCTTGCCATGGTAGCCAAAATTCCTGTCCCAAAAATCTACGTAATCGAATCTGAAGCGATGAACGCCTTTGCCACAGGCAGAAATCCACAGAACGCAGTTATTTGTGCCACCACTGGATTACTCAATAAATTAAACCGAACCGAACTAGAAGGGGTAATAGCTCACGAACTTTCACACATAAAAAATTACGATATTTTACTTATGACTGTCGTCTCAGTACTAATCGGTACGCTTTCAATCCTTATAAACCTAACCAGCCGTCGAATCTTTTGGGGGGACAGCGACAACAGAGATCGAAACAATTCCTCGGGAGTCATCGCTCTTCTAGGAATTATTGTAATAATATTTTCTCCTCTTATAGCCCAACTCATTCAGTTAGCTATTTCCCGTCGACGTGAATTCTTTGCTGATGCTTCAAGTGTTTCATTTACACGTCAACCTTCGGGGTTAATTAGTGCACTTAAAAAAATTAGTGCCGATACAACTCCCTTTACTCAAGCATCAACAGCCACAGAACCACTATATATTAGCAACCCCTTTAAGGGTAAGAAATTAGCCTCCATGTTTTCCACCCACCCTTCTGTCGAAGATAGAATCTCCGCCCTTGAAGCCATGATGTGATACACTCATGCCCATGGAATTAGACTCACGTTTAGCCAAAATATCAGATATTGTTGTCTCAACAACTTGCGAAAAGATTATGGACAGTATGGCTATAAAAAAGCTAATACATTTCAATAAAGAGGAAAATTACTGGCAATTGTGTGGACCTCTAACCCCACTTGGCTTTAATATTATTAGTCACGGTGTTATCACTAGCGTTAGATATTTTTTTGAACAATCAAAAATAACTATTCCACCATCAATACCTTTCAATCCAGAAGCCTTTGCCTTCTCTATGTCAGAAAATATCGACATTCCAAAAATAAGAACACAAAATAACGAAATAGAAATTGAATTTGTTCATCCAAAAAAGGCACCCATAAAAAGAATAAATTCTTACCTAAATCCAGAGCTTGAAAATCCAATTCCTCTTACAACAAGAAATATCGAAATAACCCATAATGGAATATTAATCACTAGTACCCAATTAAACCAAAACTAATTAGTAATTACCGCATTTTATTAGTATTTTTAGATTTGATTTAGTTTATCTACATTGAAAACTGCCTCTTAAAATTCGATAATTAACTAATGTCATTTGTTCACCTACATCTTCACACCGAGTACTCACTTTTGGATGGACTTTCTAAAATTAAAAAACTTGTTAATTTAATCAAAGAACAAGGAGGCACTGCCTGCGCGATTACGGATCATGGCAACATGTATGGTGCAATCGAATTCTATAAAGCCTGTCAAAAAGCCGAAATAAAACCTATTATTGGCTGCGAAATTTATACCTGTCAAAACCACCGATCAGAAAAAAGCTCTCAAAACAGGAAAAACAATCACCTTGTTTTACTTGCTAAAAACAATGAAGGTTATAAAAACTTGATGAAAATTGTCAGTATTGGTCATCATGAAGGTTTTTACTACAAACCCCGTGTTGACCGGGAGACACTAGAAAAATACCATCAAGGTCTAATTTGTCTTAGTGGTTGTGCCCAAGGAGAAGTTCCCCAATTAATTCTTGATAATAATTTTGAAAAAGCCACTGAAACAACAAAAAAATACTTAAAACTTTTTAAAGATGATTATTACCTAGAAATTCAACGTCATCCAGATTCAAAAGATCAAGATAAGGTGAATGAAGGTGTCATAAAACTTAGCCGTCAGCTTGGTATTCCCTTGGTTGCCACCAATGATTGTCATTATTTAAAAAAAGAAGATGCCTTTGCTCAAGATGTCTTAGTAATGATAAATACTCAAACAACCATCAATACCCCCAACCGAATGAGTATGGCTTCAATTCCGGACTTTTATGTAAAAAGTCCTGAAGAAATGTCCGAACAATTTTCTGATTTTCCGGAAGCCATAGAAAATACTCAAAAAATAGCCGACAAATGTAATGTCGAGATTGAACTTGGTAAGTGGTACTTTCCCCAATTTAAACTTCCAAAAGACGTTACCCCGGAAGACCAACTTCGGGAAATTACTTATCAACAGGCAACCGACTTCTACGGTACCCTTTCCACAGAAATTAAAGACCGATTAGACTTTGAACTCGATATTATTTGTTCAAAGGGTTTTGCTGGTTACTTTCTAATCATGAGAGATTTTATCCAGTGGTGCGAAGAAAACCACACAGCTACCAACACTAGGGGATCTGCTGGAGGTTCACTCGTTTCCTTTGTCTTGGGAATCGTCTCAGTTGATCCTCTCGTTTACCAGCTACCCTTCGAAAGGTTTTTGAATCGCGATCGTCCCTCACCCCCAGATATTGATCTTGACATCGCTGACGACCGTCGTCAAGAAATGCTTTATCACATCAGTGATCAATATGGAAAAGACGCCATGGCCCAAATATGTACATTTGGCCGTATGATGGCTCGTGGAGCTGTTAGAGACACTGCCAGAGCCCTTAGCTATGAATATGCAATCGGAGACAAAATATCAAAATTAATTCCCATGGGAAAACAAGGTTTTCCAATGTCCATTGATAAAGCCTTAGAAATCACCCCAGATTTAATGCAGTTATACGACACCGATGCTGACGCCAAAAAAATAATTGAAACTGCCAAACAAATTGAAGGTTGCGCCCGCCACATCTCCGTTCATGCCTGTGCTATCGTCATCTCTCCAACAACAGTCAATGATTTTTCACCCACCCAAATAGAAAGTGGTGGTGACAAAGTTATAACTCAGTATGAAATGCATGCCGCCGAAGATGTCGGTTTAATTAAATACGACATCTTGGGAATTCGCAATTTATCCTTTCTGGGTCAATCAATTTTAAACGTCAAAAAAACTAAAGACATAGATATTAATCTTAGAAAATTACCCCTTGATGATGCAAAGACATTTGAAATGTTATCAAAAGGCAATACTATGGGAGTTTTTCAACTAGGTAGTGATGGTATGACGAAATGGCTTAAAGAACTAAAGCCAAACCGAGTCGAAGATTTGATGGTCATGGTTGCCTTGTACCGCCCAGGACCAATGGACAATATCTCTGCCTATATTGACCGTAAATTTGGCCGAAAACCAGCGGAATATCTTCACCCAAACATGGAAAAGTTTTTAGGAAAAACTTTCGGGGTTTTGGTTTATCAGGACGACATTCTTTTTACCGCCATCGAAATTGCTGGATATAACTGGGTAACCGTTGATAAATTAAGAAAAGCCATCGGTAAAAAAATTCCCGAAGAAATGGCCTTACAACACGAAATATTTGTAAATGGTTGTATAGAACATTCGGGTATGACCAAAAACGGGGCAGAAAAAATTTGGGATCTATTTGTACCTTTCCAAGGCTATGGTTTTAACAAAGCCCATGCCGCCTCTTATGGAATGTTGTCCTACAGAACCGCTTACATGAAAGCCAATTATCCAGTTGAATATATGTGTGCTCTCCTAACCGCAGAGGCAAACGATATTGAAAAAGTTAGTGATGGTATCGAAGAATGTCGAAACCTAGGCATTATCGTTTCAGCACCTGATATCAACACCTCACATAAAGGTTTTGAATTTGAAAAAAATGACCAGTCTCTTGACGGTATGGCAATCCGAGTCGGGTTGTCAGCCATCAAAAATGTTGGTGATATCGCTATTGATTTAATTATTCAAGATAGAAATAAAAACGGTCCATATAAAAGTTTTAACGACTTTTGTCTTCGAACCAACGGTCAAAAAGTAAACAAAAAAGTATTAGAAAGTTTGGTAAAAGTTGGCGCCTTTGACCAATTTGGCGAAAGAAATGCAATTTTGGCAGCTATAGACGAAATAAGAAATAAATGTGGCAAACTAAATGACAAAAAAAATTCAGGTCAATTTGGACTCTTTGATTCCTCTGATACGGCAGCAAATCTACCCCAAGATATATTCCCAACAGTTACTCCCATGACCGAAAAAGAGAAGCTTACTTTAGAAAAAACCCTACTTGGAGTATATATAACTGAAAATCCTACTAGCAAAATACTAGCGCCTTTTCTCCAAGCCACACTTCCAAAAATTAGCGAAATTTTAGAAAAAAATGGAAATGATTCAGTAAAATTTTCAGCAGTGATTCACAAATTCAAAGTAATCCATACCAAAAAAAATAATTCTGCCATGGCATTTATTACTTTCGAAGATAGTACTGGTCAAATTGAAGGAGTCATTTTCCCTCAGGCATACGAAACATATAAAAACATCATCGAAGAGAATAGGGGATTATATATCGAGGGAAAGGTCTCAATTCGCGATGAAACAAAATCAGTTCTTGTAGATTTGCTTTCAGAAACTCTTCCCGAACATGTTACCAAATATGACTTTATCATTGAGGTTCCAAATGGTACCTCCCAGTCTCAGCTAATGGAATTAAACCAGCTTTTAAAAAGCCACCAAAATGGCCATCGTGGACTAATAATTCTTCCCAATGGAAAACAACTACCTCTTTCTTACGGCGTAAATTACACTCCCTCCCTTCAAAAAGAGATAGATCAAATTTTAAATCTCAACTAAAGTACTGGAGTCAAAAAAGGCATAGCTTTTTCTCGAACTTCAGGCAATCTATTGAGAGGATTACCCATTACCAACTGTCTCACAATTTCATCACCTTCCTTATCAACCTTTTTTCGTATAGGTTTTACTGGACTTAAATCTGTTGCTTTTGGCTCTCTAGCAAAACCAAACCCAGAACCAGCCACAACAGTACCACTAGCCAACAGTTCTTCTGTTGACTTAACTTTTTCGCCTTCACCATACTCAACGACTCCGTTACGAGTATTTATTTCTGGCATAATTTTTTTCCTTTCTTAAATTATAATTTTTTACCGGAAACTTCATTAATAGCATCTATTTGTATTTGCCTTTTTTGAGCTTCCGTAAATAACTCTGTTTCTCCAACAGCTGAAATTCTTCTAGTGGGTGTATTGGCAGCCGTGATTTCCTGAACTCTCCTGTGCAAATCCTCAGTCATTTCTTCAAGGGTTTCACGCCCAACCATACCTCCGACCAAATGAAATCTTTCAAAATTCAATAACGTATATCATCACCTCCATATATATAAATTATTAAATCGATAGTAAAAAAAATCCCCAACAATGGGGATTTGGGAAAAAGTTACAAAAAAACCGCCTGTCGGCGGTGTACTATCAAACTGTATGTATTTGATGTGCTTTATCATCTGTGGTTTTTCTAACCAATAATATCATACCGCCAAGTCATATAAATTACAATATGGTAAATTCATTCCAAAAACTTCCTATATATTGATTCATTGGCAAGATTAATATAAAATACCAAAGTTTCTACTAAAAATTTATAAAAAAAATATGGCCATCAAATTTGCATACCAAGACATTGAATTTAACATTGGAGATACAGTTAAAGTAAATTATAAAATCAAAGAAAAAGACAAAGAAAGACTTCAAGCTTTTGATGGTATTATTTTGTCTATCAGCGGGACAGGTGATAATAAAAACTTTTTAGTTTCCAAAAACGCCTCCGATGGAGTCAGAGTTGAACGTATATTTCCAATAAACTCTCCATGGATTGAATCAATTAAAAAATTACGTAGTCCAAAACGTCTCCTACATCGCGCCAAACTATACTTCTTACGCGAACCCCGCGCTCGTTCAATTTAAAAAAGAGTGCCGACCCACTATCGGCATTAATCACAATTAACAATCTGGGTCCTTAGCTCAGTGGTAGAGCAGTTGCCTTTTAAGCAATTGGTCGCGAGTCCGATCCTCGCAGGGCCCACCAAGTGAATATCTACGGTCTAATCATTGGTATCGCCATCGCCATTGGTATTGAATATTTTTCAAAACATAACCATATAATCCCCAAAAATAGGGAATCAGTGTTCCTACTCGGATTACTTATCTCAGCTCTTATCGGAGCCAGAGCCTATCATGTAATTGACCAGTGGTCCTTTTATTCACTAAATCCTAACTTGATTTATCAAACTTGGCGTGGGGGACTAGGTATCTATGGTGCTGTTATTGCCGTGATTTCTTATATTTTCATTTACTCTCTTTTATCTCGCGTCTCATTTTTAAGTATTCTAAATTTAATCACGCCCATATTACCCTTATGTCAATCAATTGGACGTTTAGGTAATTTCTTTAATCATGAGATACCAAGCTGGTGGATAGAAGCATCCCTAAATTTAGTTTTGTTTTTTATTATTAATTCTAAAAAACTAAAAAATTACTCACCTACTTCACTATATCTAATTGGCTATGGTTTGATTAGATTTTTTATTGAGTTTATAAGGAACGACACTTGGACTATTGGTAATTTCAAAATTGCCCAAATTATAAGCATTTTATTTATAACAACCGGCATTTACTTACTCAAAAAACCTTCTTGTGACTCCAGTGGGAGTCGAACCCACGATTGCCTGGATGAAAGCCAGGAGTCCTAGGCCACTAGACGATGGAGCCGTGCAAGCCTTGCTAAGACAGTCACTATTTTATCATAGATTACACCACATGACCCATTACCCTATCACCAATATTATAGTGATCAAAAATTGTTGCTTGTGATTCTTCCATATCTTGAACATCCTCCCAAGACTCTATAGGAGTATTACTACCATGTCGCAATTCATATCCTGCCGAAGCGTACGGTTCTCTTACCACCAATTCACCGCTTAAATCATGAATCATAACCTTTTTATCGCGTCTTTTTGACTTACTATGCCTTACTTCAATCACTTCCATCCTAAATGGATTTACTCCCTTTCTAGTTATCAACTCACAAAAAGGCGCTGTCTCACTTGGGTTGTCATCATATAGTAGGATATCTTTCGATTTTAATTCTGGAAACAAATTTGCCAAATACAACAGTCCTTCAATTTTTCGATCATTAGTATAAATAACCATATCAACACTAGACAACATTGCCACACCACTCTGATGAACTTTATACACCTGCCCCAAGGGACCTTCAATTTTTCCTCTAGTCATTACCACTCTTAGAATTGAATTTTTTGCATCATTGGTTGAATCAAATAAATCACGAATTAATGGTAAATACATATAATCACTTGGGTGATTTTCATTTAATACCTTTCCCAAAAGTTCATCATCCACCTCGTATTTACTCAGTACTACCTCACCACAAACCATTATTTCACCCTGAATTAAGTCTCTTTGTTCTTTCACTTGTTCCATCGATTCAACAACACCCATAGAATGCTTTAATTGTGCCTCTTTAAACAGTTTTAGTAGTGTGAAATTAAGCCTTGGAGTGTAGCGTGATTCTTTTTCAGCTAAATCCGGCACAATAATTTTTGACATTTCGTATATTTTTTTTGCCTCTTCAATACCTCCCCCAATCCCAACCTGTCTCCAGTACTCACAAATACACTCATATTCCTTTTCGTGCCACTCAGTTGTTCTAAATAATGTGTCATCCATATCACTTACCAAAACCATATCAGCTTTTTTCAACTGCTCGGGCAATGTATAGGGATTTAAAACTTCAATTAAATATTTTCCACCACTACACTCATACCAAACATTCTGTTCCATTGAAAATACAATATCTTTTGGCTGTACAGCTTCCATTTCAAGTCGCCTTGTTATCTCATTACTCGGAATCCTACGAAGAGATTTGTGCAACTGCAACAAATTATTTTCCCATTGAAGGTGTCCGTTTTGCGAAGATTCAAAGACTGCTTCTTTTAAGGTCATAATCTTGTATTACAGGATAATTATAACATAATATTGTATAAAATAATACATACTAAATAAGTAAGACTTCCTCACCCTCATAATTTATCTCTTATAAACTATAATAGTCATTACAAATGATTAATATTTTTCACGGCGACCACACTTCACAAAGCTATTCTGCTTTCTCTGAAACTCTAAAGACTTATTCAAAACATGAAAAATTTCATCAAAACAACAAAACATTGGAAATAGATTCACTTGATAGATTTTTAAACACTCCTTCACTTTTTTTAGAAACAAAAGTTGTTATCTTAGAAAGTATTTTTTCTCTTCCCAAGACACAGTTAGACAAAATCTCGGAGCTAATAAAAGTTCACCCAGACAACGACTATCTAATTTGGCATGACAAAAAAATTGAAGCCACAAAAATAAAGTTATTTCCAAATGCAAACATAAAAGTCTTTACCCTTCCAGAACTTCTTTTTTCTTGTCTCAATTCAATAAAACCCAACAATAAAACAGATTTTTCTAGAAAATATCAGGAATTGATTCAAAATCTTCCCATCGAACTAATTTTGTTTTGGTTCAAAAATTCTCTCCGCCGCCAACTTACAACTTATTCAAAATTCTCAGAAAATAATTTAAAAAATGCATATTTAAATTTAATTGAATTAGACAAAAAATCAAAAACAGGCAATTTATTTGAACCAAAAGAAATAGCCATCGAAAGGATAATTTTTTCCCTCCTCGACTCTTAATCTTTATTTCTGCTATTATTTTTTGTATGACTGCTCAAATTATTGAAAAACCGTGGGGTCGTGAAGTTATCCTAAGTACTTCAGAACTACCCTACACTGCCAAAATACTGGAAATAAACGCTGGAAAACGTCTTTCATTACAGTACCATGACGAAAAACTTGAAACTTTATGTATATTTTCTGGTGAAGCCAACATTATTTGGGGTCAAGACAAAGACAATTTAAAAACCGAAAAAATGCTCCCCAACAATGGTTACACTATTACACCAGGGACAATTCATCGATTTGAAGCTGTTACTGACTGTAAGCTTTTTGAGGCATCAACTGGAGAAAAGGGAACTACCTTTCGCCTCCAAGACGATGCCCAACGCCCCAATGAAACAGAAACAATTAGAAATTCCCC
>DATMWB010000020.1:0-6221 GCA_035562735.1 Candidatus Methanoperedens sp. | reverse complement strand
CAGGGAAGGAAAAAGGTAACAATACCCGCTATGAATGGACCTGCAGAAAGCCTTGTAACTTTTGAGATAATTGTAGACTTGAGTGTAAATATCCTCAAAAAGTTTAAAGCTAAGATGAGGGTGATAAGGGAGACTATTAGATTTGTAATACCAATATTTTTTAAGAAAATCTGGGAAAAACCACCAATACTTCCTAAGAAATAACCAAAAATTAAAAAAGTGATTGTTCTTGATATGAGAAAAATGAGAGCGGATGTTTTTTTGGGAAGAAAGGAAAGAAATAATGAACCTGTAATAGGTGAACAGGTTGAAAGACCGGCTATCAAGCCAAATATATAAAAGGCAAAGAAGGAAGACGAACTATTGATCGTGATGTTGAAAAATTGTTGAAAAAAAAGAAAGATGAGAAGGACAACACTAGATAAGAATAGAGAAATAGTTAGGCGAGGTTGGTAGCACGAGTGGCAACAGGAAGACATACTACAAGTGTAGTATAGAAGGGTTAATTGTCAATAATAAATTATTTATAGCGGAAAACCCCACTTTTTTGCACTTTTTTTGAAGGCAGTAATTGTGTCCTTGCCATAAGAACAAAACAGACGGCCAAAAAGATCTTCAAGTGCATAGGAGGCAAAATCACCTCTTTCTTGAGCTGCTTTATAAAGATATGCTCTATCTTTCATCTCACGGACAACAATATTTTTGTCAGTCATACGCTTCAACACAGTCATGATGGTGGTATAGGCATTTTTCCCATCAATTTTTGCTAAAACTTCAGACGGCTTAAGGGGAGTTTTTGAAGACCAAAGGACATCCATGATTTTTTGTTCAAGACCACCAAGCATTTTACATTTTCCATTACAATGACAATCACAGTTCATATTGTTTGAATTTTAACACACTGAATTACCTATAATTATTTTTTCTTTTTATCAAGTCGATCTAGTTTTAGAACTTTGACGCCAAAGTAAACAACAAGTGCAATGACGGCAAAATCAATAAAGGATGAAATAAAATTGCCATATAAAAGTTTTACTGGGCCAATTGATAAAGTGGCGTCTTTTAGGCCGCCAGCCATACCTAAAATCACCCCAAGTATTGGACTAATTAGGTCATCGATTAAAGAGGTAACAAATTTGGAGACAGCGCCTCCGAGGATGAAGCCTACTGCTAATCCAACGACACCTTGTTCACGAATAAAGTTTAAAAATCCTTTCATAAGGTTTAAAAAATAAATTAATATATTCTCGTATAAATTTTTGTAGTTACCCTAACGTGATGGATTACCTCACAGGCTCGTACCTAAAAAATTCATACTTCGAACATATAATTATAAAATATTTTTAGTGTAGAATTAGATATGAGTCAAACACAAGAAAACCTCCTCAAAGCTTTCGCTGGTGAAAGCCAAGCAAGAAATAAATATACAACCTTTGCCAAGATGGCAAGAAAAGAGAATTTGGAATGGATAGCCAGAATTTTTGAAGAAACGGCGGAAAATGAAAAAATACATGCCGAGGAAGAATTTGAACTAATTACCGGACCAATAAAGACTATGGGTGATTTGGAAATTGCACCATTTTCAAAAAGTACTGTTGAAAATTTAAGAATGGCAGCCGAGGGAGAAAAATATGAATGGACATCGATGTACCCAGATTTTGAAAAAATGGCTATTGAAGAAGGAGAGGCTGAACCCGCAAGACTTTTTGGAAAACTAAAAGAAGTCGAAAAACTTCATGAAGAAAGATATATTATCATCGCGAAAAAGATGGATGATAAAACACTTTATGATAGTGAGACAGAATTAGAGTGGAAATGTGTTAATTGTGGATATACTTTTTTTGGGAAAAAACCACCAATAGTCTGTCCTCTGTGTAAAAAACCCTATACTTGGTACGAACCAGTCGGTTTAGTAAAATAATATGGGTAAGGATGTTGGAGAAGTGTCAAAACCAGAAATCAGTCATAGTAAGGTGGCAGTGACCGAAAAAAAGATTTTAATACCTAAAACAGTTGAAGCGAAGATTATACCTGATAATGTCGATGAACAGCTTGAAGAATTGAGAGAAGATATTGGCGAAGAAATTGATGAAGAGAGGGCAAAAACTTTGTCGACACAAGCCGGCGCAATAGCCATAAAAAAGGCAGAAAAAAAACTAGCTGAATTTGATGATTCAAAGAACCATTATTCAGCGTTCAAGGAAGAAAAAGGGATAATTATCGAAGAAAAAAAAGTTAGTAGAATTCAGGCGTGGGCTGGTAAGTTGGGTAAAAATATTAATCGTTTGAGTAGTGATATTAGAAGAAAGAATGAAATTAGAAGACAAATAAAGTCTGGTGAAATGAATTTAGAAGAAGTTGATTTACGAGTTGAGGTGATGGACAGAAATGCACTTATAGAAGATCCTAGAATGCAAGAATTATGGGAGGTTGAAGGAAATAGTGGAACTTTGTTGAATTTTGCCGAGAAGGAACTTTATCAGGAAGTAAATGCGACCCATTGGATTATGTTGACAGGAGCCAGTGTAGAGGAAGTACAGGCTATTGTAGAAAAAATGGGTCATAATCCCGATGCTTTCTTTTCTGACGATAGAGGTGAAAACGGAGGTAGATTGGCAATAGATAACTATCAAGAAGACATGCCAATTGACGAAACAGATTCCAGATATGAAGAAGAAAAAAAATATTGGGAACCATTATTTAAAAATAAACTTTTACCAGAAAGTATAAAAAAATGGCACATGTCTAGAAATCATGCTGTAGTTTATGCTGTAAAAAATAGTAAGGGTGAATCTGTGTTGATGTTACCCATCCACATAGATCCGAAGAATTGGGTCGTTTCAATAAAAGAAATTTTTAATCCTCCTAAAAAGGGAGAGAGGTCGGCTTTGGCGTATCACAATATTGCCGAGGGTGAAAAAAGATATCTAGGAACTGGTCTATACGAAGCTGGGATATACCAATTTATTCATCTATTAAAAAGCAAACAACCCGGTTTGTTTGGAAGCTTGGAAGTAATTGGTGAGGAAAAATTAGACACAACCAGAACAATAAGTGGGGATGATCAAGAGGCGATGGTTTTAGAAAGAGTGTTTAAAGATAAGGCTAAAGTATAATAAGGTGTGTTTGACGACGAGAAAATTGTTCGACAAATCCAGAATGGAGATGGAGAAAAATTTGAAGAAATTATCAAAAGATATCAGGGGAAATTGTTTGGATACATAAAAAATCTAACCAATCAAAACACAATGGAAGTGGAAGATTTGGTTGAAGATACTTTGATATCTGCATATAAAAATCTGAACGGTTTTGATACTTCTAAAAAATTTGGTAGTTGGATATATAGAATTGCCCATAATAAGGTTGTAGATTTTTTTAAAAAGAAGCGAATAAAAAGTGAGGATTTAGATTCAAAAGAGGAGATGTTAAATAACGACGACAAGAGATTAATTGAGGAGTTGGAAATAGAAAAAGAGAATAGAAAGGTGGTAAATAAGGCAGTTGATAGTTTGGAAATGAAATATAAAGAAATAATACTTTTGTATTATTTTGAGGAAAAAAGTTATGAGGAAATTTCTGATATTTTACACATATCGGTAAGTAATGTGGGAGTATTATTGTATAGGGCGAAAATAATGTTAAAAAAGATATTAACTAATTGGAATGATAAATAATTTTAAAAAGCTTTTGTTACCATTTTTTTGTTTCCTGTGAATGTGTGACCACGTTCAACGTCAACAAAAAAAGATAACTTCAACCTTTTTAATAATTTTTATTAATTATTAACATTTTTATATAATTTATTTTGATTAGTATGGTGAAAAAGAAACAAAATATTGAAAGAAAGATATTGGGGAAAATAAAATCTGGGGAAATACAGATGAAACCAAGATGGAAATTTGTGGTAGAAATGTGGGAACAACGAGCTTTGTGGCTGTTGTTTTTGTTTGGGGTTGGATTGTCGGTTATGGGGATGTGGTTTTTTGCCCAAAGATATAATCCAAAGGATTTGTTTGAATATGGAAGTATAGGATGGCAAGTTTTTTATGAAGATTTCCCTTATTACTGGCTATTTGGAGCAATCATCTTTTGGATAGTATCGATAAAAATATGGTTATCGCTAGGATCTAACTACCGGATGCTTCCCAAGAAAATATTTATAGGAAGTGGAATGGGATTGGTTATTCTAATTGCTCTAGTTCTTTTTCTAAATTAGCAAAATCTGCTTCTAAATCAACATCGATTGGAGCACCGGAGTTGAGCTCGGTTTCAATTTGCTGATCGGTAAGGGTTGGTTCGATTTCTTCGACCTGTTCTTGACTTAGAGTTGCCGAGGCGGTGCTAGTAATCTTGTCGGTTAATTGGGTTTGAGCCTGATCAAAACGACATGATGAAAAGATAAAAGCACAAAGAATAACTAAGGGGAATAATATTTTATTGGGCATAGGTACAAAATATTATAATCCTTACTCAGAAATTTTTGGGGCTTTGACAATTAATTTTAAAGAATCGACCAAAACTTGGTGCAAATCTTTTAGGTCTTTTTGAACAAGTTTGGAGGCTTCCCTTAGGCTGGGGATAACCATGTTTGGTTTTTCGGCTGTATTGATTTCGATAATTTTTGACTTTAAAGAAGCCAAATCGGCAGTGTACTTAGCCGGGTTATATGAATTTAACTTTGCTTGAGCTTCGGTCATGTTTTTGCTTGTTTTAAGTGTCTCAATTTTTGACTGAAGTCGGACTTTGATTTTGTTTAGATATTCAAATCTTAGTTCTAATTTGGAAACAATATTGCTGGCAATTTTTATAGCGTTTTCACGTCGAAATTGAAGTCTATCCTGAGCAATGGTCCCTCGAAGATTTTGACGATTTTCCTGAATTTCTTGCCTAACTTCTTGACGATTTTCGATAACTTCTTGGCGGACTTCACGTCTTTCTTCAATTCTATTTTGAATTTGGTTTTCGGCTTGGACTGGAGAGGCAGCTAAAAATATAAGAGGTGAAAGCAACAGCGTTTTTGAAAGTTTCATTTTTTTAATAAATTATTTAACTCTACTAAGTAATACGATGAAGGTGAAAATTTATTACAGTTTTTGACAATTTGGACAGAAGAAGGTGCCACGGCCTGCAAGCTTTGTATATTTAATCTTGGTACCACATTTAAGACAGGGCTCACCCTTTTTCTCATAAACACGAAAGAAAAATTGGTTTTCTCCTTTGGTGCCGTCTGGTCGGAGATATTTGTTGTCCCGAGCAGTAGAACCACCAGCTAAAACAGATTGTTGCATGATTTCTACCATAAATTTATAGATTAATTTTGCCTGTTTTAAGGATATTTTATTTGAAGGTGTGATGGGATGAATACCTGAGAGGAAAAGGGCGTCATTGGCATAGATGTTGCCAATACCTGCAAAAAAATGTTGGTCAAGAAGAACAACTTTTACTGGGCGACGGCTTTTTGAGAGTTGGTTAAAAATATATTTTGGTGAAAAATTGGGGTCAAAAATATCTAAACCCAAATTTGACTGAGAACCGACAAGTTCGACTTGAGTTAATAGTTTTATCCAGCCAAATTTACGTTGGTCGTTGAAATAGAGGAGAGATTGCTTCGTCGGATTACCTCCTCGCAATGACGTATTTTTATTCGAATCTCCTCCTCGCAATGACGTGTTTTTTAGATGAAAAATGAGACGAGTTGATTTATTGGGAAGGTTGGCAAGGGCGTCTTTTGTGGGGTGGCCAAGAACATATCCATCATAAATTAGTTGACCGGTCATTTTGAGATGGACCAAGAGAATTAGTTGATTAGATAAGTAGATGGAAAGTTGCTTGCCGATACGGGAAAACTTAACTATCTTTTGACCTTCGACAAGCTCAGGCTTCCCGATAAAAGATTTTGGAGTTAAGACTTCTAGTTTGGTAATGGTTTTATGAAGTAGTTTTTGCTCCAAAAAGAGTTTAACTACCTCAACTTCGGGGAGTTCTGGCATTTCAATCCCTCTCGGCTACGCCGCTTCTCCCTTTGACAAGGGAGAAAAAAATAATATTGAGGTATTTTAACTTATATTAAGTCCTCGAGGTTGATGGCGGAAATAGTGTTGTTTTTAGCAAGATGACGAAGACCAACATTCATGTCAGTAAGAGAATCTTTGATGTTAGAAAATGAATTAAGAAAGGTTTGAGTTTGGGTAACATAACCCATGACCAAAACAAGACCAGAA
>DATMWB010000019.1:0-5194 GCA_035562735.1 Candidatus Methanoperedens sp. | reverse complement strand
CCCTCCCAACAAATTCCTTGACTAACACAAGTCGCTCCAGCCTTCTCAAAAATAATTGGAGCTACTTTTTTGACCTCTTTTAACATCAAATTTGCCAGCTGCTGGATTTCCCATTGCGCCCTCTTACAACATCTCAATTCTAAAAAATGTAATAAAGCTCTAGCATTCATTGTCACCACAATTTTTGTCTGTATTGATTGTGGTTGTAAGTATCTAGCATCCTCGGCCTTTATCCCCGCATCTGTCATCTCGTTATACATCCCCTGTACTTCCTTTAATATTTTTTTCCATCTTGGTAAAAATTCCTTGCTATTTTTAATAGACTCTGGAATTACAAACTTAGCATCTCCTCTTTTTACATATCTCCCCGACTGAATTGAATAAGAACAACCCACCCGATGACGTATCAATTGAATCTCTGATACTCTAGCAATTCCCTCTATTCCAAAAGTAAAACTAGCATGTTCCAAAGTTGAAGTGTGACCCGAGGCCATTACTTGTTTAATCAATCTCTCTCGTGTCGCCTTATCAATTTTCTTTTTTAACTCTCCTGGTCCCAGCGAAGCGTAACACTGTCTAATTGCCGCTGCTACTACTTGTTCAGGATTTTTTGTATGCGAGAGTAATTTTACTTTCATTAACAGTTTTTATACCCCTTTTTTCCCCGAGCTTCAATTATCTTTTCTATATCAATTTTTTTTATTGCGGTGATTTTACAACACTCTTTTTTTATCTTCCCAGGTAAACAGTTCCCCCAGTGATCTATTTAAATGAATTCTTTTAATAATTTTGGCCAAAAGTGGGGCCACCGAAATTATTTCCATCTTTGTCAATCTCTTGTCCTCTGGTATTGGTACGGTATCTGTCAACAAAATTTTTGAGGCACAACAAGCACTAATATTTTTTATTGCTTCACCTGACAAAACTCCGTGTGTACCACAAATTATTACCTCCTTTGCTCCATTCGCTTTTACTGCTTCTGCCGCCTTTGTAATTGATCCCGCAGTATCAATGATATCGTCAATAATAATTGCCGTCTTATCTTTTACCTCACCAATCAAATGCATTACTTCGCACTTGTTGTGTTCTCGTCTCACCTTATCAATAATCGCAATTTGTAACCCCAACAAATCAGCTAGTTTATTTGCTCGCTTAGTTCCCCCAATGTCCGGTGACACCACCACCAAATTTTTTCTTGAATAATGCTTTTTAATATATTTTGCAAACAAGGGATATGCCAAAAAATGATCAACTGGAATATCATAGAAACCCTGTATCTGATCAGCATGCAAATCAACTGTTACCAATCTGTCAGCTCCAGCTACCGACAACAAGTCAGCAACTAATTTTGCTGTAATTGGTTCTCTTGACTCTGTTTTTCTGTCTTGCCTCGAATAACACATATTAGGACAAATTAAGTTTATTCTTCCCACCGATGCCCTTTTTAAAGCATCAATAATTATCAACAATTCCATTAAATTGTCATTAGCCGGTGCCACCAAACTTTGAATGACATACACATCCTCTCCCCGAACCTTCCCTTTTATCCGAATATATATTTCTCCATTTGCAAAACGTTTATCTTCAATCGGAGTCAATGAAATTTTTGTTAGTTTCGAAATTTTTTCAGCTAAATCTTGACTAGAACTACCTGCAATCAATCGTAATCCACTCATACCCGATTTTGACCCCAAACTGCGTCCTTGTAAATTACATCAAACCCAGTCAAATATTTTTTCTTACTTCAGCTCAAATACCACTGTCAGGTTTTTATAAACCGTAGTACTCCCCGGTTCAGTCACTGCTCCCCCACCCGCACCATCTTTCATGGCATACATTGGATAAACATAATTTGAAGCCCCGTCATTAACACTCAATACTTTACCTAATTTTCTTCCTGAAGCCTTAGCCACACTTTCCGCCTTTTCTCGAGCATCTTTTATAGCCATGTCATATAAACCTTTTTCAATTTTGTTTGTATCATCCATGCTAAAATTTGGACCCCAAACATTATTGGCTCCACTCTTGGTTACCAAATCTGTCAGGGTATTGGCCTTGTCTATTTCTCTTAAAACAACTTCCACCGAGTTACTAACTCTCCATTGACCCTTTCGTGACTTTTGAACTCCGCCATCATAATAACTCTGTTCATCTTGGTAAATCGATATATTTTGAGTCTTTATGTCAGCCTCCTTGATACCAAATTCCTTCACTGCCTTTATTAGTGCTTCAATCTTGGTATTTACCTCTTTAATTGCCTCTTCTTTATTGTCATTTACAGATTCAACTCCAGCAGTGTAGCTTGCAATTTGATTTTTCTCTTGACTCTTTGCCTCACCGATAACTGTCACCACCTCAGAAGGTTGCCAAGTTATCCTACCCCAATTAATTCTGTTCCAAGGCACAATCCAAACCAACAATAAAACCAGCACCACTGTTCCAATTATTTTTTTCATAACTCATTATAAATTAATAAAAGACCTATTTACAAATAGGACAACTATCTCCCGAATACCAACAACCACACTTAGAGCAATATGTCAGTCCCTCCGTACTCCCTTTTCGAAAACTAATTCCATCACTTGTATTAATGATTATTATCCCCTGACTTGCAAACTCACCACTCAAACTACTGCCACCACAACCAGCTCCAGCAACTTTTTTTGTTCTCAGTTGACCATATAAATAATCCTGCATTCTAATTTCATCCAAAAAATCTCTTCTCTCTTTTTTTGATTGTTTTATAGAATCATTTTTTCTCCCTTCAATTTCCAGTCTTGATGCAATAAATAGCCGTGTAATTAACTCACTATCCACAAATATTTTTTCACCAAATTCTCTCTCAAATCTATCGACTAACCTTTCCACCATCCTCTCGATATTTACAATATCAAGACTCTCCTTTTCCTTAGCCAAACTTAAAAATGTCAGTAATTCAGAAAAACGATATTTATCTACTCTTGTTGGACCGGCCAACATTTCCTCCCTCGTAGATCCTCTTTTTCCCCCCACCAGTTCATAAAAAGAATCCAGTTGTTTACTCCCCATTTCCACCTTAAAGCGACATAAAGTCAACTTCCCATTCTCTCCTCTTTTCCAAATATCGACCATATCATCAGGATAATCAAATGTTTCATTTTCAGGACTAATATTTACCACAATCTCTGCACCTTCCTCAAAAAAATTTTCAATTTTTTCCAGAGCCTTTATCTCAAGAGGATTTCCCGATGCCAAATCACTCAAACACAATCCCGATTCTTTATCTCTAATTTTGCCTTCTCCATCTATTACATAATCATGACTGTATTCGCTTAAGAACAACTCTGCCAAAGCGGTACTTAACTGTATTTCAAGTTGCTTTCTTCTCGTCTCCTCTGAAAATTGTGACAAATATCTTGGCTCAATTCTCGGGTCAAAACCCAATCTAGAAGCGTTATTTCCCTCATTACTTTCACCTAAACTTACTCTCCTTTCCAAAACCGGTGCCATCAATAATTTTTGATCTTCAACCTTTCTTGGTCCCACCATCCCACTTACCACCAAAAATCTTGTTAAAAATTGATTATCTCTTTGTCTAGTATTTACTTCAATATTCATATTCTTATGCTCGTAAGCTTACCCTTTTGGGGATTTAAGGCTCGGACTATCACCGTAGCGGCACTGTGAGGGAATTCCACCCTTCTTCCATCTTTATTTTACTCTTTTGTTTTCCGACTTAACATGAATAAATAATCAGATAAACGATTAAAATACATCAAAATATCTTTATCTATTTGTTGCTTTTTACCCAAAGACACCACTCTTCTTTCACATCTCCTTACCATTGTCCGACACCAATTTAACAATTCGTCCAATCGATTTCCTGTTTTTAAAAATTTATGAATCGTTTCTTCTTCATTTTCAATTTTTTCTATTTCTTTCTCCATGTACTCTATCTCCTTGTCCAATGTAAATTCCTTTGGTCCATACCCTGATATTACTCCCATAATTTTTTGCAATTCTTCACTAATC
Organism: Candidatus Methanoperedens sp.; assembly: GCA_035562735.1. GTDB lineage: Bacteria > Patescibacteriota > Microgenomatia > UBA12405 > UBA12405 > UBA12158. The sequence goes on along the minus strand of DATMWB010000019.1, from coordinate 1,183 downwards.
TTTTCAATTCTTTTCGCCATCTCAACATCTTTTTTCATTTTTACAAAACCCAACAGAGCAATTAATTCATCAACATTTCCAATGGTTTCAAGAAGTTCACTATCCTTCTCTATTATCCTCCCCCCAAATCTACTTTTTCCATCATCTCCCGTTTTAGTTGTTACCGACATATTTAGCTACATTTGCTATATCCGCAAAATGCATTTGAACATTTAAAACAACCCTCCTCGGCATAAAGCGGGCTGCCACAATCTGGGCAACTTACAAAAGCACTCTCTTCACTAGCTTGTTTACTTCTGATTTCCGCCAACAAATCTTTCTCTTCACTGTGAGAAACCTCTGGCATCTCTATTTTTGTTTTTTCTCCCTCAAACAAATCTAATTGTTCTCCCCTTGATATCTCCAGTAAAGACTTTCCAACTGCATCAAACATGGACAACACCGTCCCATTTCCAAAACCAACTTTTTGTCCACATGAGATTCCTACTAATTCATCAGCCACCTCTTCAAGATTTGCCCCATACTTTAAGGCCAGCGAAGCCAAACGACCAGTTACCTCTGCCGAACCCGCCAAGTAACCACCAGATTTTCCTAAGTTAACAAAGACTTCAACTGGACCATCACCCTCCTCAAAAAACACCGATGTATAAACCCGACCCACGTCACAAGCTTTTCGAAGTCTAATTCCTCTTGCCGCCTCCGGCGTCTTCTTTTTAGTTGCCTTTGTTTCGCTTGCCACAACGTCATTGCGAGGAGTTGAAGACGACGCGGCAATCTTATCCGTTACACTCTGAATCACTTCCTTCTCTCTACTTCCACTTCGATAGATTGTTATCCCTTTTGTCCCCAACGAGTAGGCCAACAAATATGCTTCCCTAACTTGATCAACTGTTGCTGACTTTGGAAAATTTATAGTTTTACTCACCGCATTATCAGTGTATTTTTGAAAAGCACTTTGAATCTTTATGTGCCATTCAGGATCTATCTCCAAAGCTGTTCTAAAAATATTTTTTAAATCGTCAGGAATCTCATCAATCCCGCCCAATTTACCACCATTCTTTACTACCTTATTCATCACCTCTTCGCTGTACAAATTCCTCTTTTTTAATTCTTCGACAAAAATTGGATTCATAATATACAGAGTTTTTCCCTCAACAGTATTTTTCTGATACCCCAAGGAGAA
>DATMWB010000018.1:0-4604 GCA_035562735.1 Candidatus Methanoperedens sp. | reverse complement strand
ATATCGGCAATATCGTCGTCAGGTAGATAGGTAAAACGACGGACATAATTTGATAGTTTTTCCTCATAACGAGTCATTAGACAGTAAAAATACTGACTATCCTTTATCGATAGCGCCACCAGCTCCCTATCCTCAAAATCTTGGCAATTTTTATCAATCATTTCTTATATCTAGTATATATACAATAGAGAAAGGAGTTTTCTTTCAGTTAGATTTAAGCTATCTTGATTAGAGTCATATGATGAAAAAAATTGCTCCAACACTAGTGGTACCACTTTTGATAGCTATTTTTCTGTCTTTAAAAAATGATCTTTTTAAAGGAGGGAATAAGGCACAAGATAATTCTGAGAGCAATTTGTCGGCATCAAGTGACAAAATAACCAGTGAGGTGGATGTAAAAGCCTTGTCAATATTGGGTGATCGTTGTCGAGGATGTGGCAAGTGTGTCAGAATAGACCCAGAACATTTTGAAATGAATGGGAGAGTGGCCAAGGTGATTTCGAGTAAAAACTTGGGCTCAACCAATCTCAAAATGGCGATTAACAATTGTCAGGATGAAGCTATATTATTAAAATGATGAACAGTTACAATTTTTTTCTAATAACAGGACTGGTTTTGGGAGTTTATTTTTTAACTAAAGGCCTAAAATTTCACCGACAGTTGTGGAATATGATATTGCTGGTTTTCTTTTTGATATCGGGCCTTTTGGGACTGCTTTTGGCTTTTGCAATTGATCAAAAGATGCCACTACTGCAATATCGGACAATATTGTGGATACATGTTGAGGCGGGAATTATTATGGCGATAGTTTCAATATTTCACACCCTCTGGCATATTCCCTATTTTAAGGGAATTTTTAAAAAGAATTGACAAAGTTGTTGAGCTTGGTATCGATATTGTTTTGATTGATTTCAGCGTTGGTCCAACCAACGGAGGCAAGGCAATTTTTTCCAGTTATTTTTTCAAAGACAGTGACAGTTTTGGCGACAGTGTCTCCGCCGGAAGTAACAAAGACAGCAGCTTTTTTGATTATATTTTTGTTTTCAGTAAGATAAGTGCGAAAAGCTGGGGTGGAAGAACCTGCCCAAACTGGAGTGCCTACAATAACTAGGTCGTAGTTGCTGGGGTTTTTGGAAAAACTAATGTCAGTTAAATATTCCCGAAGGGCATCTCGACCACCAAAAATAAAACCTAAAATCCCTTTTCGATTTTTATTATCGATAATTTCATCAAGATCAGCATCTAATTTTTTAGCAATAAGTTGCCCCATTTTTTTGGTATTGCCGGTACGGGAGTAAAAAACGACGAGAGTTTTCATAAAAGAATTATAATCGATGCTTAAAATTTTCAAAGACAAAGGGGTCAGGCTTTGAACAATCTTTGTAATATACTTCTGCTGAAGCCATACAACCTCCGCGGCATTGATTTTTTTGTTCACGACAACCTTGACATTTTTGGGGGGAGGAAGCGGAATATTGCTTAAACTTTTCTGAAGTCAATAAATCTTTGATACTACTTTCAAGCAGATTTCCAAGAATTAAAGAACTATGATTGCAGGGACGTAAATTTCCAGCTGGGTCAATGGCGTAATAGGGGTTTGGTCCTCCAATTTGGCACTGGGAAAAAATCATTTTTTCATATTTTTTTGGATCTAGGATACAGGGGGGCAAGGGAATACCAGAGTTGATGTTTATTTCGTATTCTTTGGCAAGATTGTTTAGTTCACTATAGGCAATGTCAAGTTCTTCTAGTGAGGGAAAAAGCTCATTTTTGTACCGAATACCCATACCACCAATATTAAAACGGTTGCATAGTATTGAGTCGGCACCAAGTGCAATGGCAATTTCGGCGGTGGCTTTGGCATCAAAAATGTTTTGCTTGGTTAAAACCATAACCACAGCAAGGGAGGCACCCTGTTTTTTTATTTCGGAAATATTTTCGATAACTTTTTGCCAAGCTCCCGGATTTCTAGTTAACTCATCGTGGATTTTTGGAGATGAACTAAGTAAAGGCAGCTCAAACATATCAACACCACCGGCATGACATTTTTTTATTAACTCTCGATTAAGCAAGGTACCATTGGTAATTAAGTTGACAAAGAGGTGGTGTTTTTTTAGATGAGCCAATATTTCAAAAAAATCTTTTCTTGTCAGCGGCTCTCCACCAGATAAACCGACAACTTGGGGCTTGGTTTCAAGAATAATTTTGTCAATAATTGTCTGCCATTGACTAGAACTTAATTCTTCGCAGGGATAGTGGGTGTCGGCCTTCCAGACGTTATAACAATACTTACAATTGTTGTTACAGACTTTGGTCAGCTCTAAAATATAAGATAAATTTCCCATCATAAAGAATTTTTGGTGTTTTTGGGGAGTTTACCTTCGGCAATAAGTCGATTTAGTAGCTTTGATTTTTTAAAAGTTTGAGCGTCTTTTGGTAAATACTTGTTTAAAGCTGGAATAGTATCGAGAAATAAAATGACGACAAATATTAAAAAGGCGGGGATAAAAAAAGTTAAAGCAAAACTGATGCCGATAAATTTTTTACTTTTGAAAAACATTAAAAAATATCCAAGAGAGGTCGAAAGACAAATAATAATAAATTCAATAATAAAAAGCGAGAAATAAGTCCAAAGGTTAAAATCAAAATTGTCTTTGACGATTAGGACAAGGAAGGAAATGGCGGAAAAAATGAGTGAGAGAAAGATAATTCTAATAAAGGCTTTATATATCGCGTAAAGAGCAGAAAATGAAGCTCTTTTTGCTAAATTTAGACTAGAAATGATAGAAAAATAGATAGCACTAAGTGGAGAAAGAATGAGTGTTATTATCTGAGCGAGAGTATTTTCTAAGGCGATTGAGACATTGAAAAGAATATCGGAAAATGAATTTGGAACTTTGGGGGTGGTGGGAACGGTGTAATAACACATAACTTGGGAGACTGGATTTATACTAGCAGCATAAGTTGTCTTGACAATTTTTTGAAATACTGAATTGACAATATTCATGGTTTTTTCAAATAAATATTAAAATAATTCTAACACTTATATTGGTACTTATTTTTTACCATTTAGTTTTGAAAGATCCTTGGCTTGACCGTTTTCTGTAAATTCGACCCACCACCATTCTTGGGGATTGCTGTCCTTCATTTGAAGAGCTAGGGTCTTGGCTGATTCGGTGCGAAGATGGGGAACGCGATCCTTATAGTCCCCTTCAAACCAAATTTTGGCCATATTGTTTCCCTGCCACATGAGATACCACTCCTGATACATTTGCTCGAGAGAATCGGCATCTTTGGCGCATTTGGAAACCAAAGTATCACGATCTTCGTACTCGGCAACAAGCTTTTTTAAATCAGCCGCAAAGGGAAGATTTTTAAATTGATCATCGACGGCCTTGGCCTCGTCAGGTTCACAATAATGTTTGGCGATAAAGTCCATGTCACCCGTCCTAGCTTCGGGAAGGTCGTGAAAGGTGGCCATGGCCAAAGCTTTTAGCCCATCTTCATGTGATAAATTTTCCATACGGGCAAGACAATAAGCAATAATGGCGGTGTGATGGCTATGCGAGGCGACAGTATCGAAGGTGTTGCCAAGGGAACGTTTGTGACTGCGGGGAAAATTCATCAAAGTTCCCGCTTGTTCAATAAGAAAGAGGATATTTTTCTTCATAGGAAAGTATAACTCAGTCTGCTTCCCCAACAACAACGATGTGATTTTTTCCCATTTTTTTTGGTATTGCCAGTGCGGGAGTAGAAGGTGACGAGTGTTTTCATAGGAGGATTATATAAAAATTTCTTTGTAAATTTTTTTGACGTCGATATTATTTATAGTTAGTTTTGTTTTTCCTTCAAATATGGTTTCCAAAATTGCCTCATCGGGAGAAGTCAGATCCACTGATTCTGGAATACCACTGTCATGAGCTACCTTTTTGTCAGTGGGCTTGAAAACAAGCTTGGCGGGAATATTTGCTAGCAATTCTTTTGAAGTTTTTGGACTCAAATAATCAGTGACCATAACTAGATAAAATCCAAATTTTTTACCCCTGGTAATGATTTGGTACAAATTATCTTCTAATTCCGCTGAGGAAAAATAAGCAACTTGATTGAAGGCATTAATTAAAATTAAAACTTTTGAAAAACCTTCTTGGGTCTCGGCTTTTGAGCGTCTCTCAATTTCGTTTATGGACCATTTTAGAGCAGTGATAGATCTTTCCGGATCAACAATAACCGGGGTCAACAAATGTGGAATATGATTGGGGAGGGTGATATCGCCTCTATTGCCATCAATGACAATTAACCTCATATCATCAGGCGAATATTTTGATAAAGTTGTTCCTAAAATACTATTTAACAAGTCAACAGCGCCGGTAAACTGAGACCCGATTATTAGCAAATTGCCATATTTTTCTAGATTTAAATTTACCTCTTTTTTATTTTCATCAAGACCAAGCTTGATTTCAAAATCAGCTGATTTATTAATAGTGTATTTTGTCTTTTTCCACACGACTGGACTTTCTTCAAATTCAATTTTTGCTGGCTTTGGTTCTTTTTTTGGGATAACTGTTTGACCATCTCTGTTTTTGTGGGGAATCAAAATCTCTCGG
>DATMWB010000017.1:0-9036 GCA_035562735.1 Candidatus Methanoperedens sp. | reverse complement strand
GGAAATTATGATAAGTACTGATACTGGAGCCTATTTGTCAAGAAAAAACTAGAGGCCAACTTCGATGTCAACTTGGGGTGCGGGTAGATCTGGGTCTTCTTCAAAACTTTTTTCTAAGTTTTTAAAATCTTCTTGATATTGGCTGGGAACTAGGGAGTCATTGGTGGTTGGGGTTGCGGTAATAGGAATAATTGTTGGAGTGACATTTGTATTTAGATTTTGTTGACGAATTTGAGTGATGATAAGACTGATAATAAGAAGGATGGAAATAAAAGCGCCAAGAATAATTAAAAGTATAACTTTTGGATTCAAAGGTTTTTTCTTGGTCTCTTTTGGAAGATCTTTGGGAACATCCAAGGGATTATTTTGAGGGAGATCAATATTTTGATAGAGTTTTTCTTCCATGTTATAGGTGGTTTTTAATAATAGTTGATTTTAAATCAGAGATCATACTTTTTATTTGTGTGTCAGCTTGGTTGAGATAGTTTTTTGCTTCTGGATAGAATTCTGAAAAACGATCTTCGCGTTGATTTCTTTGGGTTTCTTTGAGGGCAAGGCGGAAATTTTCACTTACCATGCTTTCTTTGTTGATATAGTTTGATGACCATTCAATTTTTGCCTTTTCAGCAAGTTTTTTTATATTTTCGAGCGTTCTTTGACGGCGGTTGATTTGTCCTTGGACTAGTCCAGTAAATAACTCTTTTTGGATAGATACAAACTGAACTCTAAAGGTGTGAGCCCAGGTTTGCAGACCTGGGGTTGAATTTAAATTTGAAACAAGCTGATTTTGGGTGTCAAGCCAATTTTCATATTGTTGAAGCTTTTGTTGGTTTTCTGGACTATCTCCAAGGGTAGTTCGGAGAGCCATAAGATAGGCTTTTAGCATTAAGTTTTGTGATAAAAAGGTGTTCTTTGTGGCGGTAATTTTATCTTTTTCAGCAGTTACAGTTCCAAATTGAGCATAGGTATCTTTTTTATTAAGATAATCAAGATAATCTTTTTGGTAATTGTCACGTTGAAAAAAGTAGTCAGTACGGTATTGGGTATATAAATCTGTGGAATCTTGGGCTAAGACGGGGTTAGAAAATAGTAAGAAAAATAGTAGGAACCACATAAGTTAGTCTAGCAAAAATATAAATATATTTCTAAATAGTGGTAATAGATATACTTTGATATAATTTTAAACATGTTGGCTGAAGATTTGAGAGTTGGTTTTCACATATCTGAGCGGGAAAACATTTTTGTGACGAGTGTTATTTCTGATATACGTGGGAATGGATATGAGGGCCCGATACAGGTGGTAGGTAGTAGAGAGAAAGGATTTAGAATTAGTAGGAAGAAATTTTTTAATTATTGTTATGGACTTGATGTTGAAGAGTATAAGTATTGGAGAGTTGTTCTCGATGATATTGCTAGAAAGTATGATATGTCTTCAGGAGACATTGAGACAGTAAAAAGATTTTTACCTGAAAAAGCACCCCGTCCTGTACGTAGAATGCTTCGTTCAAAGTGTGGTTTGGGTGCTGATTTAGACTTGGCTATTGAATGTGAAATTGGTGAAATTGAAGCGACATATGAAGATTTGCCTAGCCCCCGTGGTTCGGGCTTAGTTGTGGAAGTGTATGAACCGGGTGATTTCAGTTATCTAGAGATTGGTTCTTTCTGAGGTGGGTCGCGTGGGGCTCGAACCCACGGCCAATCGCTTAAGAGGCGATTGCTCTACCACTGAGCTAGCGACCCGAATTTTTAAATTTTACAATACTTTTTGTGCGCCTAGGGGGAATCGAACCCTCATCAATAGTTCCGAAGACTATTACTCTATCCATTGAGCTATAGGCGCTTACATGTATCCCCAGCAGGGATCGGACCTGCGACCTCTTTCTTAGAAGGAAAGCGCTCTATCCAACTGAGCTATGGGGACAAAGGTGTAATTTTAAAACTTGCGACCTTCCGCTTAGGCGGACGCTCTATCCCCAGCCAAAGACTGATCCGCCTTGGTGGAAACTAATCCAGGGACAAGCTTCGTTATTTTAACAGATTACTGATAAAATAGGCATACAGCCGCTATGGTGAAATTGGTATACACGTACGCTTTAGGAGCGTATGCCGAAAGGCGTGGAGGTTCAAGTCCTCTTGGCGGCACCTGTTAGCTAAAAAAGACTTTTAGCCAGGATTTAAATCGAGTCCAGATATTTTCTTTGGGATGATAGATGGTTGAACTGGGACTAAGTGAAGATATTTCATACTGAGGAGTATTGTTCCAGCCTAAATAGGTGTTTTCTAAATAAAAATCAATTTTGAACTGAAAGGGTATTTTGGTGGTTTTACCTGGATATATATAGTTATCGTCGGTACATATTGAGCTGGAAGTAATGTTGCTTGAGCTATGTGACTCAAGACAAAAATGTCTTTCACCCCAAATTGATTGTCCGGTATTTTTTAGTTCAATACTACCGTTTTGTTGATTTTGACTAAAAATTAGTAAGGGTAGATTTATTTTGTTTACTTCATATTTTGTTATTTGTTGGGGTTGGTTTTGCCTCTTTGGCAAATCAATGATTTGTTGATATTCGGGGTAAAGTTGTTCATCTGAGTTTAACCAAGAAAAGTGATCAAAGGGGGCTTGGGAGTAATTATAGATAAAGGGAGTTACCGCCATTACTTGGCTGTCTTTTTGCCAGATATCAAGGGCTTTTAGATAAAATTCAACTGCTGTTTTAAGCGAATAATATTGATTATTTTTTTTGACACCCTCGCGATGGGGCCATCCAGTTTCGGTTATAAATATTGGATATGTCTTGTTTATACCTAAGCTCCGGATATATTCCAACTCCCACTGATAACCCAAGATAGAGTGTTGACCAGTATCATTTGGAGTGCCTACATATCCATGATTGGGATATGAATGAGATGCTAGAGCGTCAAAAGAGTCAAAATATTTTGGATTGTGTAAATATATTTCTTTATAGATATTTTTTGCAGATTTGTTTTGGGGTAATTTTTCAGGAGAGGCCAAATCGAGAGGTGCTGACAGAATATAAAAATTGGGATTGAGACTTTTAAATTTTTCGGATGTATAGATAAAAGTATCGGTAAAGTTTTTTATATCAATAGTTCCTCCCCACTCTTTGGCATGGTTTATCTCATTAAATGGAATTATGTACTGGGGGATCATAGGCCAATTGAGTGAATTTAATAGATTGGCTAGATTATCAATATCTTCGGTAGAAGGTGCTTTCCAAGAATTGTTTTCCATTATTGTGGCAAGACGGATAATAGGAATAAGGTGATATTTACGGCATTTATCAAAAAAATCTTGCCAGGTGTTTTTGTCGAGTTGATCGGTTCTGATGACTACCGTAACATATCCCCAATCACCACCATTACTGTTGATAATATCTTTGGCAGAATCTAAATCACCAGTTTGGGTAAGGTGTAATCCAAAGATATTGCGTTCAGATGCTAAAATAGGATTGATATTCAGGAAGAATATCGCAAACAATAATAATAAAAACATAGGTCCTTATATTCTAACAAAATGATAAAAGAAGAAATTTTGGCAAAGATTGCCGCAGTGGAAAAGGAAATCCATGATACACCTTATGACAAAAGTAGCCAATTTCATCATGGGGTTTTGAAGGCAAAGCTTTCACGTCTTAAAGATGCTCTTGAGGATAGGGTAAAAATGGGTAGTGGTGGTGGAGGGGGAGGTGTGGGTTATGCCATAAAACATTCTGGAGATGCATCAGTAGTATTGGTGGGATTGCCAAGCGTGGGAAAATCAACCCTTTTAAATACTATAACTAACGCTGAATCTAAAGTGGGAAATTATGATTTTACAACTCTGGGAGTGGTCCCCGGAATGATGGAATACAAAGGCATTAGAATTCAGATATTAGATTTACCTGGAATTATTGAAGGCGCGGCAAGTGGTAAGGGCTTTGGAAAAAAGGTGTTGTCAGTAATTCGAGCTTCGGATTTGGTGGTTTTGATGACGGATATTAAAAGAGTTGATTGGTTGAAAAAAGTTGAAGCTGAATTGGAAAACTCAGGTATAAGACTAAATAAAAGACCACCTAAGGTTCATCTTCATAAAACTGGTAAGGGATCTATCCAAATAATTGATTCTTTTGCCTCACTTGATAAAGAAATGATGAGTGAGGTGGCTGAGGAATTGGGTTTTGATAATGCGGTGATACAGATAAATGAAAGACTGGATTCAATTGATCAGTTTATTGATGCACTCAGTAAAACTCGGACCTATATTCCCCTAGTGGAAGTGGTAACTAAAATTGATTTGGCAAGACCCGCTATGATGAGAAAAATTGGAGAAGGGGTCGTAAAGATGAGTGCTGGTAAGGGAATAGGAATTGAGGAATTTAAAGAAAAGGTTTGGCAAGGATTATCACTAGTAAGAGTTTATTTAAAAAGAGAGAGAAACGGAGAAGCTGACAGAAAAGAACCTCTAATTATGAAGAAGGGTCAGACGTTGGATAAAGTTTTAAAAAGAGTCTCAGGAGAGATGAGGGATGATGTAAGTAGGGCCTATATTTGGGGTAAAAATGCTAGATTTCCTGGACAGGAAGTAAGTTTTTCTTTTCCAGTTTTTGATGAGATGGAAGTTTGGTTTGGGAGATAGAAAAGATTAAAAGTTTTGTAGATAATTAGTTTTTTAGTTGAATTGAAAGGATTGTTTTAGAACGGGATTTGACCGTTTCTTTCGATAATTTTTCTGACTCTAAAAAAAGTTTACGGGCGATAGTATTAGGGCGGGGGGAATACTTAAAGACATGAATTTTACTAAACCCAATTTTTTTGCAAAGATCATAGGTTTCTTGGAAATCGGCATCTGTTTCACCTGGGAATCCAACGATAATGTCAGTGCCAAATTGTGGGGATTGCCGCGCTTCGCTCGCAATGACGGGTAATTTATAGTTCGCAATGACGGGTAATTTATCGCTCGCAATGACGTCATTGCGAGGAGACGAAGTTGACGAAGCAATCTTTTTTAGTAATTCAAATTTTTCTAAAATAATCTTTTTGGTGTAATTGCGTTTCATTAATTTAAGAATTTTGTCAGAACCTGATTGAATGGGTATATGAAAAAAATTGGAAATACGAAACGAGAAACTAGAAACTAGAGAAAGAAATTTTTCGTCAACACAATTGATAGGGATAGAGCCAAAACTTATTAGGGGTATGTCTGTTTTTTTAAGTAAAGCTTCAACTAGATTTGAAAAACCGGGTTGATATTGATTTAAATTTACGCCTGTGATAATGACTTCTTGATAACCATCAGCAACTGCCTTTTTGACTGTGTCAATGGCAGTTTCTATGGGAAGTGACCAGAGATGAAAACGCTTGAAGGGGACGGTACAATAGGTACAAAAAGCGGTACAGCCAGATTGGACTTTTAGTAAAAAACGATTAGTATTTGAGAACTTATCGTGGATTTTGTGGGTATAAGTACAATTGAGGTCAAGAAGTTTCGTTTCTTTTTCTTGATTATTAAGGATAGATATATTTTTTGTTGGAGAGATGTTATCTAGATTGGCGCATCCAGAGACAATTATTTTTGAATTAGGAAATTTTTTTTGAAGACGGCGGACAAGACCAACAGATTCTTTATTGGCCTTTTTGGTAATTGAACAAGTGTTTACAAAAATTGTGTTAGGATTTTCTTGATCTGGAAGATAACCTTTATTTATTAATGACTGAGCAAAGAGGTTGGTTTCGGCGGCATTGACGCGACAGCCAAAATTATAGACAGCGAAAGTTTTCATCAGTTATTTACGAGGGTGTGTGTCAACAAATTCTTTAATATAGTCTAGAATATCGACGGTAGTAGTCCAACCAAGTTCTTCACGAGCTTTGGTAGGTGCTTCACCTGACTCGGCTCGACCAGGATTACCTTCAACATATTCGATAGGTCCACCAAAAGCCTGCGCAATTTCGATAATAGAAAACTGTTTGTTATTTTCCAGAGCGTAGCCATCACCTTGACCTTTTTCTCCAACTAAAATAATCCCTTTGGCTAGATCGCCAACATAAGTAAAATTTCTTTTTTGAGTTCCTGGTTTTACTACAGTGAGAGATTCTCCATTAAGATAGGCTTGTTGAAATTTAGCAATTAGAGTGGCATATTTTCCTACCCCATTTTCCCTTGGTCCGAAAGCATTGTAAAAATAGCAGATAGCGTAGGGTAGATTGTACCAACGACCATAATTGTTGATTAAGTCAACATTGGTAGCTTTTGTAAAGGCATAGGGACTTTGATGGCGGCCGTCGCCTTCAATAGCGAATTTTGTACTTGAGGCGGCATAAATCAATTTACCAACTTTGCGTTGACGACAGAACTGGACAACTGCAAAAGTCCCAACGATGTTCATGTCGTAAACATTGTTAATGTCATCAAATGATGGGGCGACTCTGGCATATTCGCCGAGGTGGTAGACAATATCTGGGGTTTCGGGAATAAGTTTATCGATATCTTTGGTGTGACCTTTTCGATATTCGGCTCCCTTAATATGATTTTTCTCACTGCCATTAAAATAATTATCAAGAGAGATTACTTTGTTGTTTGGATTACTAACTAAATTTTCTATTATATGTGAGCCTACATGTCCGGCACCACCAGTAACCAAAATTGTTTTTTGCATGAATAGATTATAACTCAGAATATGTATCTCGCAGGGTTTCCATTAATTTTGAATAAAAACGAAGATTGTGAATTGTGGCCAATCTTAAGGCGGTAATTTCTTTTATTCTAAAAAGATGAGCCAGGTAAGAACGGGAATATTTTTGACATAAAAGACAGTCACAATGAGCCGAAATAGGTCTTTGGTCACGATAGTGGACGCTTTTATCTGGGGTGTAGTATTCGTAGCCTTGCTCTTTTTTGTCATTGATGACATAGAGTCGTTTATGGCGTGCGTCACGGGTTGGTAGGACACAGTCAAAAATATTCCACCCCATTTTAACTAAAGATGTTATCTCATGGGGTTTACCAATACCAAGGGCATAGAGAAAATAATTTTTGGGGGTAAAGTCAGCAATAGTTTGAGCTACTTCATAATCAAAGGTACCATCAGCCTTTATGGGCCAGCCACCATAGCCTAGACCGTCAAAACCAATTTTTACAAGTTCCTCAGTACAATATTTTCGTAAATCTAGATATTTTCCACCTTGAACAACACCTAAAAGATAAGGTGTTTTTTCTGGAGTTAATTTTTTATCTTTTACTAATTTGTCAAAAATTTGACGACATTCGGCGGCCCATTTTAAAGTTCGCTTAACACTAATTTTGGCTTCTTCATAAGTACTTTTAGGATCAGTGAAATCGTCAAGAACGACTACCATATCGCTTTTCAATTCAAGTTGGAGTTTGATGGACATTTCGGGAGTAAAAAGAATTTTTTTACCATCTAGTTTAAAAGTAACTCCAATATCAGTGACAGCCTTGTTGCCACCCATGGTTTTAGCAAGTGACATCACTTGGAAACCACCTGAGTCAGAGATGACTCCCCCACTCCAATTCATAAAATTTCGTACACCTTTAAATTGTTTGATAACGTCATGACCAGGGTCACGATATAAATGAAAAGTGTTGACTAAAACACCTAAGGTTTGGGTATTTTTGATGTCTTCTGAGTCGAGAGTTTTTAAAACGGCGCGGGTAGCATCGGGAAAAAAAACTGGAAGTTGGATTTTGTCTCCAGTGAGAGTTCTGAAAAATTGAGGACGAGAAGATTTCATATGAGTCGGGGATACAGGATTCGAACCTGCAACCTCATGGTCCCAAACCATGCACGCTAGCCAATTGCGCCAATCCCCGATGCTCACTTCGTTTTAACAGGGTAAACCCCGCGAAATGAGTGTGCCGCTGGCGGGAATCGAACCCACACGGTATTGCTACCACAAGATTTTAAGTCTGGCGTGTATACCAATTTCACCACAGCGGCGATTTGTTAATGAATGAGCGAGAGACGGGACTCGAACCCGCGACCTTCTCCTTGGCAAGGAGACGCTCCACCAATTGAGCTACTCTCGCATAAGCTTGCCCGCAATGATGCGGAGCTTTAGGCGGGTGCCGAAGATTGGACTCGAACCAATATCCCAGGTTTTTCAGACCAGTGCCGTGACCATCTTGGCTACTTCGGCTTGAAGTACTAGATATTATAGCAACTTTTCTTCTTTTTTAGTTTTTACAATTTCTTTTTCAATGTCTTGAATCATTGATTGAAGTACACGACATTGGATTTCATAATATTCGCAACCATAGGCACTTCCCTCTTTTGTGGCGGCAAATTCAGAGGTCATGTGTCTTAGTTTTTCTTGATATTTTTTTAATTCAGCTGTTAACTGATCAATTTTTTGTGACATAAGTAGTGCCGTCGAGAGGACTTGAACCTCCATGGATTGCTCCACACGCTTCTGAAACGTGCTTGTCTACCAATTTCAACACGACGGCAAGTTAGCATATTTTACCTTAAGGTAACTATTTTTAGATGTTTTTGGTAAAATAAGTTTCAGTGCGGGTATAGTTTAGTGGTAGAACGAAAGATTTCCAATCTCTCGGCGAGGGTCCGATTCCCTCTACCCGCTCCAAAATCAAATCCCCTGCTTTGGGGATTTTTTCTTTACTGGTAAAATATAGCAATTGGCTGTTTAGCTCAGTTGGTAGAGCATCCCGTTTACATCGGGGCGGTCGGGGGTTCGAGTCCCTCAACAGCCACTCTTTGCGATATAATACAGAGTTCTTTTACAATCTGCCGACGTGGTGAAATTGGTATACACGTACGCTTGAGGTGCGTATGCCGCAAGGTGTGGAGGTTCAAGTCCTCTCGTCGGCACTTGATAAAAAGTGTCTTTTGTCCCCCTCTGGGGGCAGAGATATAGCATTGAAATAACAATGCCCTGTCGCCCCACTCCGGGGACTAGGGGCAAGGCATTTGAAATAACAATGCCCCGTCGTCTAATGGTAGGACAACAGCCTTTGGAGCTGTCTACTGTGGTTCGAATCCATGCGGGGCAACA
>DATMWB010000016.1:0-23563 GCA_035562735.1 Candidatus Methanoperedens sp. | reverse complement strand
TTTGGTCTCGCCCATCACTCTCGATTTTCCACCAAGTATTGTCCAAGATATCGACATTATTGATTTGGAATCCTTCAATTTACTCCTATCTTCCTTTGTTGAACAGTCAAAAATATCTCCAAATGATATTTTGCTTGTTGTCTCACCTGATATTTACTATGAAAAAAGTATTCCACTTTCGGGCGATACTGCTGCCCGTCAAAGCCAAATTGATTTGTTTTTACAAACAGTTCCTTTCAAAAATCTCATTTACAAAGATTACTCACTCGGTAGCCAACCCCGACTCATCACACTCAATAAAAACTTTTACGAGCCAATTGCCAAATTTTTTGAAAATAGCGCCTTCAATATTGTCGCCATCATGCCACTCTTTGTCTTAAATCATTTTCAACTAAACCTATCCACTTTTTTACCAAAAGAAGTCAAAGATATTTTTCAAAAATATAAACTAATGGAACCCTATAGTTTTATGAATACCGAAGATATCGATAAAATTGTTACTACTGAAGTTCATCGACCCAAGGAAGAAATTACCAAAACCACTATTGTTCTTATCGTAATTTTTTGTTTGCTTTTTGTAGTTTTACTAGTCTATATCTTTGTTGTTCCCCGCTTAATAAAACCCCCCACACCAAGCAAATTAAGTACTCCATCGCTACTTTCTCCCTCTCCCACCTCAGCTGTGTCTGATATTTTACCCATTCCTTCCCCAGTTTATATCGCTACTGACAAATTGAGAATAAAAATTATCAATAGTTCCGGTGTCACCAATCAAGCCGCCAAGATAAAATCTTCTTTAACCTCTCTTGGTTACAAGGAAATTCAAACATTATCTGCGTCTCGAGTTACTGCTTCAAAAAATCAAATAAACTTTTCCTCCGCCGTCTCACCTGAATCGCGTCAAGTAATTATGAATGCTGTTGAAGGGATAGCTGGCCCAAGCGGTGATATAGAGTCGGAATCTTTACCTGATGTTGATGTTCTTATTACGACCACTTACAAGCAAAACAATTAGCTACTCCTTGACATTTACCGCATATTTCGTCTAGTCTTTTAATAACATGAAACAAATATTCCGCCTCCCCAACAAAAAGGGTTTCACCCTTATCGAACTATTAGTTGTTATCGGTATCCTCGCTCTCTTGCTTGCCATTACTCTCATCGCTATCAATCCTGCCAAGCAATTTATGCAAGCCAACGATACCAAGCGTAGTAGTGATGTTAATGCCATCTTAAATGCTCTAAATCAATATGCTGCTGACAACAAAGGTCAATTGCCCGTTGGTATTGGTGCTACTCCTGTCAACATCGGCTCTTCTGCTTCCGGTGGTGTTGATCTCTGTGCCGCTTTAGTTACCGAATATTTAGCTGCTCTTCCTACCGATCCAACCACTGGTACTGCTAATGGTGTCGTCGGAGCTCCAGCTGCTGATTGTACCCAAGCATATAGTACTGGTTACAGTATTTCCCGAAGCGCTGCCAACAACCGTTTGACAGTCACTGCAACTAGCGAAGTCAATCCTGCAGTTCCAATTCAGGTTACTCGCTAAACTCTTTTCTGAAATTAAAATCTCCTCCGAAAATATCGGAGGAGATTTTTTGTTATCTCTTTTTACTTATCTCGAAGATAAAATTGAGTTACTGCCTTTATCAAAGTTGCCCCAAGTATGGCAGTCAAAAAAATTGGATCAACACTTTGTTTTACCAAAACACTTATCACCAAAACAGATATCATAAACCACAACGCATTTCTGTCGGCAATAGCTTCGTGAAGCATCTCTCTTTCATCTTTTTTAATTTGTGACATTATATGGACTACATCAATTAAAAGTATTCCGGTCCAAATTGCAGTTATCAAATTTTTAATATTTTGATCAAAAGATATCGAGTTAATCAGTATCACTGGTGCCAAAAAAGCTCCAATATATGCCCATCCCTGCCAGCAGTTTGGGGTCAAGCCCCAGCCAGAATATTTTCTAATGCCAAACCATTTTGGATTGCCTATCATATGTTTTTATTAAAAAATAAATAATTTATCAATTGATGTTTTTAATACTTTGGCCACATCATGTGCCAATTTTAGTGAAGGATTATATTTTCCTGCCTCCAAAAATACAATAGTTTCTCGCCTCACATTGACTGCATTGGCCAGTTCTTCTTGAGTAAGATTTTCTTTAGCTCGATACTCTTTTATTTTTGTTTGCATAATTTAAAAGTTAAATATTTCTAACTATATGTTAGAACCATATAACAAATTTGTCAATAGCAATTTTCACCTGGCATACTTTTCGCTTTCCTCCACGACTAAGTCTATATGGATATCGACCGCCACCTCTCTGTTACTAAAAGGAGAAAAAATGTAGAAAAAAAGCTTGGAATTTCCCTTCCTCATATAGCTTCTTTTTCTCTTGATGAAACTCAAGCCTCGACCCGACATTGTGAAAATATGATTGGAGTAACCCAGGTTCCCTTAGGTTTGGTCGGACCTTTAAAAATATCTACCAAAAAATATTTTGTCCCCTTGGCTACCACTGAAGGAGCTCTTGTAGCTTCCGTCAACCGCGGTTGTAAGGCCATTACCCAAAGTGGTGGTACCAAAACTGATATCAATTCGGTAGGAGCAACTCGGGGACCAGTCTTTTATATTCCAAATTTAGACGAGGGTAAAAGGTTTGAAAAATTTCTATATGACTATCAAAAGAAAATAAAAGAAATCGCCCAATCAACTTCAACACATTTAATTTTAAAAAAAGTATTAACCCACAGAGTAGGGCAATATCAGTATATTCGTTTTGTCTATGACACCAAGGATGCTATGGGTCTAAATATGGTTACCATTGCTACTGACAAAGTGGTGAAATATTTGGAGGAAAAAACTCATCTTTCTTGCATCACCTTATCGGGAAACTATTGTGTCGACAAAAAACCATCTTGGTTAAATTTTATTGAAGGGCGTGGCACAAAAGTTTGGGCCGAAGTTCTCCTTCCTGAATCGGTCATCAAAGAAACTCTAAAAACCACCGCCCAAAAAATTTATGATGTCTGGCTTTCAAAATGTATGATTGGTAGTGTCGTTAGTGGTTCTATGGGCAACAATGCCCAATTTGCCAACATCCTTGGGGCACTCTTTTTGGCCACTGGTCAGGATATTGCTCATATTTCTGAGTGCAGTCTTGGTATTACTACCACTGAAGTTCGCGGTAAAGATCTTTATATTAGTGTTTATCTTCCGGATGTTATGGTTGGAACCGTTGGTGGGGGAACCCAACTAGCCACCCAAAAAGAAGCCTTAGAGATTATGGGTATTTTTGGTGGTAAAGACGGAAAAAATAGCCAACTTTTTGCCAAAATTCTTGCCGCCACGGTCTTAGCTGGTGAAATTTCCCTACTGGCATCATTGTCTGTCGCCTCCTTAAGTAGTGCTCACCAGTGTTTAGCCAGAGGAGTCATTAAATAAAATTATGGTGGGTATAGTTTCTTACGGTACTTATCTCCCAAAATCTCGTTTATCCCTTGCCGATATTGCCAGTGTTTGGAAAAAAAATCCTGAAGAAATAATTAAATCTTTGGGTGTATCGGAAAAAACAGTCCCTTCAATCGATGAAGATGCTGTCACTATTGCCATCGAGGCTGCTACCCAAGCCCTAAAAAATTTTCCTCAAAAAAGAAGTAATATTGGAGCCTTATTTATGGGCTCTGAAAGTCATCCCTATGCTGTCAATCCTTCATCAAGTATTGTTGGTGAATTTTTGGACATTGGCCACAATTATCTTTCTGCTGACCTTGAGTTTGCTTGCAAGGCTGGTAGCGCTGCCATTCAAATTGTCGCCTCACTAATTAGCTCCAAACAAATTAATTATGGTCTAGCAATTGGTTCCGATACCGCCCAAAGCAAGCCTCGAAACGCTCTTGAATACACTTCTGCTTCAGCCGGAGCTGCCTTTCTTTTGGGTTCCTCAAAAGTAATCGCCTCGCTTGAAGCTTATACCTCATATTCATCAGATACTCCAGATTTTTGGCGTCGCGATGGTAGTAAGTATCCCTCTCACGCGGGTCGTTTTACCGGTGAACCGGCATATTTCTTTCATGTTATGAATTCTGCAAATTTACTTTTTCAAAAAATAAATTTAAAAGCTAGTGATATTGACTACTGTGTTTTTCATATGCCAAACGGTAAATTTCCCCGCGAAGTAGCCCATCGTCTTGGCTTCACCGAAGCTCAACTTGCTCCCTCATTAACGGTAAGTCAGATAGGTAACCCCTATTCAGCTTCATCACTTATGGGTCTTGCCGCACTTTTAGATATTGCTAAGCCTCATCAAAAAATATTTATGGTTTCTTATGGTTCAGGCGCAGGAAGCGATGCTTTTTTATGGGAAACAACGCCAGATATTTTAGCCATTCAAAAAAGGAAAACTAAAAACCATGACCTGGTTTCAGATCAGATAAAAAACAAAACTTATATTAATTATCTTGATTATCTAAAACAAACCCACAAACTATGAATATTACCATTGCCGGTTGCGGTCAAACAAAATTTGGAGAACTTTGGGAATCTTCACCCCGTAGTCTGGCTCGTCAGGCAGTTTTTACAGCCATTGCTGACAGTGGAGTTAATAAAAAATCTATTCAAGCCATCTTTGTTTCCAACATGCTTTCAGAAATGCTGGGTATGCAATCTCATCTAGGTGCACTTTTTGCAGAAGAATTGGGTATTTCAGTTCCGGCTTATACTATCGAAGGTGCTTGTGCCTCAGGAGGCCTAGCAGTTCATTCAGCTATCAATAGCCTTTTATCCCAAAGATATGACACTGTTCTTGTCCTTGGAGTAGAGAAGATGACTGATCATTCCTCAGAATATATAAGTTCTGCTCTTATGGGTGCTGGTAGCAACGAAGAACGCCTTGCTGGTGCCACTTTTCCCGGACTCTACGCTCTTTTGGCCAGAGCTCATATGGAAAAGTATGGCACAACTGAGTCCCAGCTAGCTTCAGTATCAGTAAAAAATCATTTTCACGCCAGTCTCAACCCTCTTGCTCAATTTTCCCACCCTCTTACTCTTGATCAAGTCATGAGAAGTTCCTATGTCGCCACTCCTCTAAAGCTTCTCGATTGTTCACCCATCAGCGATGGTGCCGCCGCCATTATTTTACAAAGATCACCAACCCCTAAAAAAAACACAGTCGAAATAATTGCCTCAGAAATTGCCACCGATACTTTAGGTCTAGCCAACAGAAATTCTTTAACCGAATTACAAAGCACTAGAAAAGCGGCAAAAAATGCCTTCACCTCTTGTGGTATCGCTCCAAGTGATATTGATATAGCCGAAGTTCATGATTGTTTTAGTATTGCTGAAATTTTAGCTATAGAGGATATTGCTTTTGACAAAAAAGGGGAGGTTGCCAAGAAAATGGAACAAGGTGAATATCGTCTCGATACCGGCCAAGGTCTTGTGGTTAATTCCTCAGGGGGTCTAAAAGGTTGTGGTCATCCTATAGGTGCTACCGGAGTCAAACAAATTATTGAAATATATAATCAACTTCATGGTCAATGTAAAGATAGGCAAGTAAAAAATGCCCGCCTTGGTCTGACCCACAACGTAGGTGGCACTGGAGCCACTGCTGTTATTCATATTTTAAAAAAACATGATTAGTCCCATCAAAGTTTGGCGAAATCAAAAAAAATATGCGCAACAAATCGGCAAAGTTGGTACTATCATTTCTTGGACTATCATCAATATTTCACCGGAGGGTTTTATTGATCAATCCCCATACCCCATTGCTCTTATTAAGTTAAGTGATGGTACAAATACTCTTGCCCAAATTGTTGACTGGGAGGAAAAACACTTACGCAAAAACCAGCCAGTTATCGCCACTATTCGACGTACTCAAGAAGTTGCTCCTGACGAAGTTATTGCCTACGGAATTAAATTTAAACCTCTTGATTAGAAGGTATAAATACCTTTTTACTAAATATATTTATATTAGGGTGTAATGAATATGTATAGATTTTTTTGACTACTTATAGACAATAGCCAAAAACGTGGTATATTAAACAAAACTACATGGTGGCAAGATAGACAAATAATGACAAACATTATAATCTTGCGACGGTAGCAGGGCCTTGCAATTAGCGAGCCAAAAACCTGCAAATGAAACATATATTTAATACAAAACAGCTGTCAGTATCACTGATTGGCTGTTTTTTTTATAAATTTATTCAAAAACAATGATCGACAGCATTCCTCTAAGTTTCAAAATCAGTGGTACCAAAATCTTCATTCCATTTAAAGCAATTTGTACTGTTACAGACAAGGAGTTTTCCGGTGAAATTATTATCGAATATGTACCCCAAAAAAAGGCACTAGAATATGTTGATGTAGAGAACGTTATTGCAGAACTTACTAAACAAAAGATAACGGCAGAAGAGTTGACCCATCAAGTTTTTCAACAAGTATCAGAATCAATTAATCCCATTTCCCTGCGCATCACAGTTGATGTTAAACATTCCGATGCTCATCGCCCCGTTCAAGTATGGCTCGAAAATTAATAATTAATAAAACAATATGAGTTTGACTCTTTTGCTTCTATGGATTGTTGGTATTACTAGTTTTACTGTTCTTGGTAGTTGGTATGCGCGTAGATATAATCAACCCGACTTGCTTATCGGACTTTACGTCACCTTTGTCCTTGTTTCACAGATTTTGGCCTCCAAAGTGTCTGCTTTTAACCTCGGTTTTACTACCTTTTATGGCCCAAGTGGTGTTTTAGTTTTTTCCATCACTTATTTATTTACAGATATTGTTAATGAGAAGTTTGGTCGTCGAGCAACTCAAAAAATGATTTTTATTGCTTTTATATCTCAAATAGCAATGCTATTTTTTCTTTGGCTGGGTACTGTTTTCCCCCCCGCACCATTTTGGACACTTCAAGATTCATGGCAACAAATATTTGGAGTTGTCCCCAGAATTACCTTGGCTAGCTGGATAGCCTTCCTTATTTCCGAAAACTTTGATGCTTACGTCTACGATCTTTTTAAAAAAATTACCAAGGGAAAACATCTTTGGACTAGAAATGTATTTAGTTCTATTCCCTCGTTGTTATTCGATAGTCTAATTTTTATCCCCATAGCCTTCGCTGGATCTATGCCACTTCTACCATTAATAATTGGTCAAACAGCTATTAAGTGGATAGTAGGACTTATCAATATACCCTTTATGTACCTTAATAAAGCTATTTTAGGAGAAAAAAAATAATCATCAATAAATTAATTAGAAAACAAAAAATATGGCAGTAAATCCAGAATATTTTTTCCAAATTGCCAGACAACAAATAGGGGAAAATAATATGGACTTTTTACCAGTAAACAGGCCAAGTCACAATCTTGTTTTCCATTCTTCTCCTCTAAAAAAAGATAATAATTCTTCATATTTTTTAAAGATACATTTAGAAGAATCAACTGGTTTGAGCGAACTTCCTTATCGAAGAGCTACCAGAGAAGTAATAGCAACCCAAGCTGTTCAAACAAGACTAGGTATTTCTCCGGCCATTACGAGGTTTTTAGGTAATGATGTCTTTGGAAGTTCAGCCATTCTTTTTAGTGAAGTGCCCGGTGTTCCCTTCGATTCATTGATAAATTCGCCCAACAAACTTCCTCAAGAAATTTCAAAAGATATTGCCCGTCAGTCTGGAATCTATTTGCGTCAGATTCACAATATCACTTCCACAAATTTTGGAAATATAGCCCCCGAAGATCCAAAAATTGATAAATGGTCAGATTATTTTACTCAAGAAGTAAATAGACATTTAAGAGTAGCCCTCTTAAGACGTCTAATAAATAAGTCCCAAGCAGATTGGTTCGTCGACAGACTCTCATCACCACTCGTTCAAAAACTAAATTCCTCACCAGTATTGTGTCATGGAGATTATACCCCTCAAAATATTATGGTTGATCCAAATACCAACATAATTACTGGAATAATTGACTTTGAATTGGCGCGACATCTTGTCCCTGGATGGGACTTGGCAAAAACGGGTGCTTGGTATCTTTCTCAGTTTAACCATCCTGATTTAATGGCAAGTTTTCTTGATGGATATGTTTCCAGTGGTCAATCTTCTTTAACTGATACTATCGAGGAACTCGAATTTTACAAACCCTACGAACAACTTTTTTTCTGGGTCTGGGGATGGGAACGTCCAAGTCTTAAAAAAATAGTTAAAGAAGATATTTATAAAATGTTTAGCAAAATTTAATGAAAAAAATAAATAATTTACCAGTCATTGAATATACCAATCTAAGTAAACTTATCGATAAACGTCGAATTCTTTTAATTTCCTCACCTTCAGCTCTGATACATTCAAAAAAATATTTGTCTAGTCTAAATATTGTGAGTAATTTAAATATAAATACAGCTAACAAAAAAAATATTGACAAAATTGCTTTACCCAAAGACAACATCGACCTTTGCTATGCCATAGGCGGTGGTCGAGTTATAGACATATCCCGTTATTTAGCTTCTAAATGGAACCTAGAAATAATTTGCGTTCCTACAATAATTTCTACTGACGCCTTTCTTGTTGATTGTACCGGTCTAAGGGAAAACGGTGGAGTTACTTACATCCCTTCAAAAAAAGCAGACAAGGTAATTATCGATTTTGACTTAATCAAAAAGTCCAACTCCAAATACAATCTTAGTGGTTGTGGAGATGTCTTATCAATTTATACTGCACTTTTTGATTGGAAAGAATCAAAAGAAAACTTATCTTCAAGTGTTTATGATGTTGCCCAGGGTATCTTGACTGGACTTATTTCAGAATCAGATGAAATAAAAAAAATGAGTCAACGAGGATTAGAAGTCTTAATAACTCAGCTCGCCTTAGAAGTTCAACTCTGTTATTTTTATGGTAACAGTCGTCCTGAAGAAGGTGGCGAACATTTTTTTGTATATTGTCTTGAGAATAAAATAGGAGCCGCCCTACATGGAGAAATGGTTTGTTTTGGCATTTTAATAACTAGTTTTCTCCAGGGTCAATCAGTTACTTATATAAAAGAATTTATGGACAAGGTTGGTATAAATTATCGACCAAAAGGATTATCAGCCTCTGTTGTGTTTGAAACTTTAATGGAAATGCCTCAATACATAAAAGATCATCATTTGGCTCGCAGTGTCTACAACTATTATCCATTTAAAAAGAAAGAAACTGAGATAAAACAATTTATTTCATCCGTATTATAAAAATATGAAACTACTTGTAGTCGTTGCCCATCCAGATGATGAAGTAATTATTTGTGGTGCCACTATCGACAAACTAATAAAAAGTGGTCATCAGGTCCATGTCTCCTATTGTAGTCAAAACGAAGAAGCTTATTTTGCCTCCGAATCTAGCTCAAAGAGAGCTCTTCGAACCAAAAAAGAGGCCAATAATTCAGCTAAATGTCTAGGTTTTAGCTGTAGTTTTTTAGGTTTTAAAGATATGCACCTTGAGTTTGATTTAGGTAAATTAATCAAATCAGTAATCCATGAGATCAGGAATTTCGAGCCTGATATTATTATTACTCATTACTCAAAAGACAAACACATTGACCATCGCACTCTTGGATCTGTTGTTGCCGAGGCCAATTTTCAAAGTGGTTGTGAGCTTTGTGGCGGTAGAAAAATTTGGTCAGCCAAATTAGTCCTTCAAGGGGAAGTAGACCTTGAAATGTCCACTCCTTTTGCTTATCAGGTCGTATCTTCAGTTTCAAAAGCCAACCTAATCAAAAAACTTGAGGCCTTTAAGTTTTACGAAACAGTAATGTCAGAACACCATACAACCTCAAAGTGGCTGTTCAAAAAACTTGAAACCCTCGCCACTCTAAGAGGAAAAACTGCTGGTTATAAATACGGTGAAGCTTTTATCGTAGACAATTATTCTCCATTAAATTACCAATCCTTAAAGATGTTATTAAAATTGACAAAATTATAAATCTTCCATGAAACCAATCTCTTTTTATAAAATACAGTCAAATTTTAAAAGCCACATTTTAAAATCTGGTAAATGGATTGATGGGCAATCTATGTCTTTGCTCGAAGAAAGATTAAAAAAATATCTTAACGTAAAATACCTCATTCTTACCAACAGTGGTACTTCGGCGCTACTAGCCGCCTATTGGGTGTTAAAAGACAAATATCATACCCTATCAGTTGACCCCTACACTTTTCCCGCCACCTACCAACCCGCAAGAATTTTAAACTACAAAATAAATTATGTAAGAACCATTCTTCACCAAAAGGAAAGCGTAGCCAAAGATAGTCTACAAGTTGTTACCCATCTTTTTGGTCAACCCAATAATTTGATTTTAAATTCTGGTGAAGATTACATCGAAGATGCCTGTCAGTCATTTGGGGCTGAAATATCAGGAAAAAAAGTTGGTACTTTTGGAAAAATTGGTTGTTTTAGTTTTTATCCTACCAAATCTTTTCATACCTGCGGTCATGGCGGTGCTGTCGTCACCAACGATGAAAATTATTATATCGAAATGAAAAAACTCATCGAGTGTGGTCGACTTGGTGGCAAGATGACCGAGTCACCAGGGTTGAATCTGAGAATGGATGAAATAAAAGCCGAGTTTTTATTATCCGAGTTTGAGAACTACGAAGAAAAGATAGAAATTCAAAGAAATATTGCCAAAGAGTTTATCGATGTCATACATAGTAATCAGCCATTTTTAAAAGAGGAAAAAAACCAAAGACATATTTATTCCATTTTTAATCTGCTGGTTGAAAGACGTGAGGAGTTCCGTGAATTTTTATCAAAAAAGCTAATAGACACTATTATCTACTACGGCGATGAAATTCTTCCCGAAAGTGAAAAGGGGAAATACACCGATTTAACTTCAAAAATTGTTGCTATTCCTTGTCGATGGAATTTGACAAGGAAAGAAATAAATAGAATAAAAATTGCTCTAAAGGAGTGGTTTAGATGAACCCCAAAATATTAAAAGTTGGAGAAAAAGTATATTCACAAAGTCTTCAACATTTTGACGATTCATATCTTGTCGGTTTTCCCCAACGTGAACGACAATTATTAAAACACATTTCTGGAATAAAGTTTGATTTTTTCAATCACGGCTCAATCACTGATATTTCTAGTATTACAAAAGAAAGAGACAAATTAAATCAACATCTATCAAATAAAAAATATGATTATCTTTTTATCGACAATCCACTAAGTATCTTGGTTGTTGATTCCAATGTTAATATTCCCATAATTTTTGACTGTATTGACTGGTATGAAGAGATGTATCTCAAAGAGTATGGTGTTAATAAACAATTTTTTTTATTAAGATATTCCCTTCAGGAAACTCTTGACAGAGTAGACAAAATCATAGCCCAATCTCCAGTAATACTAGAAGCATTGAAAAAATGGAGCCAAAAAGAACATCAGTATGAAATTGTCCCCAATGGTTATGATGACAAAATTTTTTACCCTTACTCTAGTGTAAAAAAGAAAAAAGTTCGTCAAGAAATTGAAAGAAAATATCAGTGTCATCTTGAAGGGAAGAAGATTGTTGTTTATACAGGTAAGCTCGGATATTGGTATGACAATATCAAAATTATTTCTGAATCGATACCCGAAGATTTTATCTTCTTTGTCGTAGGTGACGGTCCTATCAGTAACCAAATTCCGAAAAAAGACAATATCATCAAGTGTGGTGCGGTAGATCTCAGTGAAGTTCCAAACTTTACCAATATTGCCGACGTTCTTGTTTTTCCTGTTGAAGTTGACTGTAGCCCAATTGCAATTAGTGAATATTTAGCTGTCGGAAAACCGATTGTTATGGGAAAAGGTAGGATGGAGTGGCTATTAAAAGATGGAGTTACTGGTTGTATGGTGGACAACAATCCACAAAGTTGGCGCTTAGGAATTGAGAGAGCTTCTCGAATGGAAAAAATTTGTTCAACAAATAATCTTGAGTTAGCAAAAAACCTTTCTTGGCAAAAGTTAGCAATTAAATTCTCAAATTTTATTATCCAAAAATAATATGAAAACAGCAATCATTGGTTTTGGAAAAATGGGAAAGTTGTACGACAGCCTAATGCCAACTAGTTATATTGTTGATATCTATCCCACCGGCAATCGACCCTATTTTACATATGTCGAAGAATTTATTCATTATCATCCCACCGTTGACCTAGTGATCGTTGCGACTCCAATCAATACCCATTTTAGTATCGTCAAAAAGCTTCTAGAGGCAAATTACAATGTTCTTTGTGAAAAGCCTCTCTGTACAAAGTTTAATGAAGCAAGAATTCTTGAAAAATTAGCCGAAGAACATCGGTGTATTCTTTGTCAATCTACATTAGAAAGATACAACCCCACTATTAAGTTCGTCAAAAAAAATATCAAAGCCTCAGATGTTCACCACGTTGAGAGCTATCGTTTTGGACTCCCACCCCTATCTTCAAATAATCCAATGTACGACCTTGGAATTCATGATATTGATTTAAGTTTTTATTTGTTTAAACAACAAGTTACCTGGGAAGTTAATGCTGGTTATTCCAATCCCAGAAGGGAAATAATCATGTATTTAAAAAATGGCAAAACTCTAAAACTAGACTTGTTAAATAAATTTATAATATCTGACAACACACTTTTAAATATTGGTCAATATTCGATCGGCAATCCTATTTTAGAAATGCTTGCTGATCTCGAATTTCAAAAAACTGCAATGAATGACAAATGGAGTGATGAAATAAAATATTTGACACAAGAAAATAATGGCCAAGTCACCATCTACAACAACCCAAATTATTTATTTAATGAGATCAATGGATAATTTAAAGAGTCGACTAAAAGACAGTGGATTTATATGGGGTCCAGAAACACACTGCTATGGGGTAAATGGTTTTTATACCTATGGTCCCAGTGGAAAACAACTAAAAAATAAAGTTGAATCAATATTTAGAAAAATATTTGAAAGCAATGGTTTTTTTGAGATAGAAACTCCTGTTTTGTATTCAACCGAAGCCTGGAAAGCCAGTGGTCATTATAAAAGATATAAAAAGGAAATGTTTTCCACAAAAACTTCAAGTGGCGTGAGTTTAAACGGTCGACCTGAAATGGCCACAACAATTTTTTCACTCTTAAAACTCTTATTAGATAATTTTGACAACATTACCCCGTTAAAAATTTATCAAGTTGGAATTGCTCTTCCCAATGACCAACAAACTGAATATCAAATCCGCACTCGACAGTACACTGCCCACGAAGGTCATTTGATTTTTAAAAAAGATTCTTTTGATTATGAGACAGTAGTCAATAATCTAAAAGAACTAGCTTTTCTATTAATGACATCTGTGGGGATTTCAAAAACAGGCCTTATCTTTAAAGAAAAACTTGGCCAAGAAAAACCTTTCTATGCCACTAGGGCCTATGCTCTAAATTACAAAATTAAAGGAGAACCCGAGTTGGAACTTTTAGGTATCCAGTATCGTGCAGATTATGATTTTGCAAAACATAGTCAATTTTCAAAGACAAAATTACAAATTAATAAAGATTATCCGCAAGATTTCGAAATATCTTTTTCAAGCGATAGACCTATTTATGTACTTACTAAAACCCTACTTGATAAAGACAATAATAGAGTCTTTTTAAATTTACCATTATCAATTACTCCTTATTCTTTTGCCATATTACCGATAGACAACAACGAAGAAAACCTCAAAATTTCAGCTGAGATATCCCAAAAAATAACTCCATTTGTTGGACCGACTCCTGTATTTTCTTCTGGTAAAATGACCAAACGTTACCAACAAGCTGATCTCATCGGTATACCTTATCTAATTATTATCGACAAATCAAAAAAACATTTTTTGCGAGAAAGAGATAATGGAAAACAATATCCTTTGGATATTAAAAGACTATATTCTTCTTTAAAAAAATATAGTTCAAGTAAATCTTTGGACAAAATAATTTCTAATTTATTCCTCAAAATATGACAGAAAAAATTTCCCTTATTTATAGTTCTCAACATCTTCACCATCGACCTCGCCAAGATGATGGTTGCGAAAATTCAGATAGAGTTGAGGGTATAATGACTGCAGTAGGCAAGTCTGACTACTTTCCCGTCTTTGAACCCAGAATTGGACATATTTCTTCACTTAAACAACTTCATTCTCCGGGAATGGTTGATGCCCTCAAAAAAGCTAGTGGCGATAGAGAAAATTTTCCTAAAAGAACTACTTTTTGTCTCGATCAGGTTGATAGCACCCCAATATATTCTGGAACTTATTTTGATGCTTTAGCATCAGCCTGTTGTGCTCTTGCCTCTGCAGATATCATCAAAACTAGTAGAAGTGTTTTAACTTACTCAATTTCCCGTCCACCAGGTCATCACGCGGGATATGATTTTTATGGAGGATTTTGTTTTTTTAACAATGCTATGCTTGCCGCCTATTCTCTGGAAAGACACAGATCTTCTCGAGTGGCTGTCTTAGATTTTGACCACCATCACGGCAATGGATCGGAGTCCATTGTCAACCGATTAGGAAAAATTATTTATGTTTCAACCCATGCCGATCCCCACGATTTATACCCTAACACTGGTTACCAAAATGACCACGGTTCAGGCCTAGGAAAAAATCATCAATATAATTTCACCTACGAACCAGGTATTAGCGAAGAAAGATATTTAGCCAATTTTAAAAAGGCGATAGACCAGATTGCCGAGATTAACCCTGATACTCTAGTTATCTCGGCTGGTTTTGACACCCATCGAACCGATCATCCTCCAACTTTTGACTCACCAACTCAAATATCAAGCTCCACCTTTGAAGATATGGCTTTCATGGTTGGTCGCAATTTTCCTATTCCCACGAGCGTAATTCTTGAGGGTGGATATGGAACACATCTTCCAGAATCATTTGAAGCATTTTTTAGAACACTGAATAAATATGCCAAAAGAAACTAATGTTTTATATGTTTTAGCCCAAAATCCTGATTATAACAGGAGTGATAAAAGGCCTCTTTTACAGGGGGTATTAAAACGGAAAGATCTCTTGCCCTTTGTTGACTCAAATTTCTTAACCAATTATTTATCAGAGCAACCTCTTCCTGGAATCGATGATTTTTCCTTCGACTGGTATCCACGAAATGCTCCAGGTCATTTTATTGCCAAGCAGGTTCAATCACCTGGTAAAGTTATCGAAGAACCAATTACTAGTGAAAAGATGGTAGAAATTCTGGCCAAAGAGGATTATAGTCATGTCTATCTTGCCTCTTATCTAAATGGCTATCAAACCTTTAAAGAAATTGCCTCATTAGTTAGACAAACAGACCCGTCAATACATCTGATTGCCGGTTCAAATTCGGCCCTACTCCCAGAGACCAGACATTTTGTTGATGAATGCCTAGTAGGTGACTCAGTCATGGGCATGAGAAGGATATTACATGAACCACTCGATTATGCCCGTCAACCTATTATTGTACCTTCAGACACCACCACCACCTTTCATGGCATGTCCAAGACTACTCGATATGGTTTACTAATTACTGGTTTTGGTTGTCGTTACGGTTGTGACTTTTGTCCTTCAACTGCTCAGTGGGGGAGAAAGGAAACATACCCCATATCTACGGAAGCTATCGCCATGGCAATTCATCAAAGCCAAAGTAAAATTGGTAACAGTGATCGGGAAATTACCCTAAGCCTTGCTGAACCACAGGGATTAGCAGGGAAAAAATGGGAGGGAGTTTTTACCCTATGTAAAGACCTTCCTTTTAAATGTAATTTAGTTTCCACCACATCTTCAAAAGTAATTACTCAATTTAATATTGATACTTTAACAAAGGGAAATATGCGATTATCTACAGTCAATATTGGTGTTGAAAGCATTATTGATGGGGGCTATGAAAAAAATAGTGGTGTAAATCTCAGGGAATTAGTGAAAAAATTACAAGGCAGTGGAATAAATGTAATATTGACCTACATTATTGGATTTTATAATCAAAATAGGGAAGTAATTCTTAGAGAGGTAGAACAGTTAAAGGCCTTAGGAGCTTCAGGACACATCGTCGCCAATTTAGAACTTCAACCAGGAACGCCACTTTATCAAGACTTTCAACAATCAGGTAAATTACTTCCTGTTCCACCAGAATTGTTGGCTATGCCAGGATACCAGTCATATCATCATCCATCTTTTCGGACTGGTTTTAATGATATCTTGCCTCTTCTAGATGAAGTAAATTCACTTCTTGATCAAAGTGTTTTTATTTTAGGTAACGATCCTCTAAAACAGGATATAATCTTTAGAGAAAAATACCGCCAAATCGATTTATTTCATCCTTATATATTAACCACCAACTAAAATGGAAATTAAAACAAAAATGAACGTTGATTTATTACGCGGTTTATCCAGAAAAAGAACAAAAAAAGTTGTTTTATTATTTTCTGGAGGAATTGATAGTTTAGCAGTTGGTCTCCTTTTGCAAAAAAAAGGCTACAAGATTTATCCACTTTTTATAAATTATGGACAATCAGCTAATGCTGCCGAAGAATATTTAGCCAAAACAATACCACCGAAAGCTTCCTTTGAAAATTGCAAAATAATTACCACTACTTTAGTGAAAGACTTGACCAAAAGTTCTTTACTTGGTTCACATTCTCAAGATGATAATGATGCTTGGGTCCCCGGCAGAAACAGTCTATTTATGGTAATTGCCGGTATTTATGCCCAGCAAATTAATGCTGATGGAATTGCGATAGGTTATATGCAGGACGATAACTTTGTTTTTGGTGACAATGATTATTTTCACCATAAATCAATTGAAGACTTGTTATCAAAATCATTTTTACGTCCCCTAAAAGTGTTTATGCCCGCCAAAGCAAAGACAAAATTAGATTTAATAAAAATTCTCAAAAAAGAAAATCTTTTATCTTCAACGACCTCATGTTGGAACGCCAAGTTGGTCAATCATAAATTGGTTGAGTGTCATCTTTGTGCCAACTGTTTAGAAAAACAAAGTTTTATAGATAAACTTTAATTGTTAATATAAAATCAGCTATGCACAACTATACTATTCGTCTCCTGACTTCAGTCGATTATCCCTCTATCAAAAATATTGATGAACAGACTCAAATACAATATTTAGGACAAGATAAATGGGGACAGCTCTCTCCCTCAAAAAAGAAGACTCACCTTGTTAGTCGACAGCCAAATTACAATGGCTTTGTAAAATCTGGATATAGCTTTTTAATAGAAGATGCAACAGAAATATTAGGATTTATTTTTGCTTACGAAACAATTCCAATGTATGGGGAAGTCTATTGCGAATATATTGCGATAAAACCTTCTTTTCAAGGACAAGGACTAGGTAGACAGCTTTATAAAAAACTTCTTGAAGTAGCCAAAAAAAATAAGATTAAAAGGGTTTGGAGTCTTATAAACCTTGACAACCCAAATTCAATAAAAGCCCATGAAAAAGTAGGTTTCAAGTTAAGCGACCGCAAAGAGGCAGTCTTTAAAGTCGATTAATTGCTAAAGCCAATTGACGCACTTCCTCATTATTAAGTCGACCAAATGGCTTACTTAAAATTTCTTCAGGTAAACCAATTCTCCCAACCAAAGAATTCATCTTTGTCAGTAGATGTCCATCCATATCTCTTCTGTTTACTGGCATTCTATTTAAATCATTGACTGCTCTTCTAAGCTCACTTCTCACTTGTCTTCGATCGTATTTGTGAGACATGTCTTTTCCTAGTTGTTTACCACTCTCAGCGCCAGTCGAAAAACTATTCAGGACTTTTACCAAAGTTAAATTTTCTGTTTGACTTAAAACAATTTTTTTTGTAAGTTGGAAAGCAAACATTTTACCATCATCTGGATATTCTTTTAGTGACATCGAAATTGCATCTGCATCGGTTCGAGGTACTGGCCAAAATGCAGTTCTGGGAATATGGACGACTCTGTTGACATCAAATATGCTTGATATAAATGACAACCTAGTAAACCGATCATCATTAGGATTTTTCATAGTCATCGCTGTTGCTAGATTATCACCTACCAATAATGTAATTCTCTCAACTTTATCGGATACGCCTGCGAGTAGAGTAAGTAGTGGTTCAGAGATATGAAATGGGATATTTCCCATAACTTGATGTCTGGCTTCTCGATCAGCATCAACCCATCTTTTATAATCAAATTTCAAAGCACTTTGATTAATAATTCTGACATTACTACAACCTTTCAATATCTTTTCTTGAGCTTCAGCAAAACCGGGATAAATTTCTAGACCAATTACATTACTGGCTCTTTCGGCAATACCCCTTGTAATATTTCCTGGACCACTACCAATTTCGATTACCTCAGCATTTGGGATTGTAAGACCCACAATACTTCTAACCATATCTGAATCTACTAAAAAATTTTGTCCCAATTTTTCTACTGGATCAAAATCCAATATTTTTTTCAATTTATTTTCACCAATAGGGGTAAACAAATTTTCTTTTTTCATTCGTCAATTATAATATAATATAGGTCATAAGTAAACAGGAAGCATATAAACATGAATTTTACCCCTTGATTTTTTCCAAACTCCTACTAAACTAGTATTAGTTACTACAACAGTAGTAATAATAACTATGACTAAAAAAAACAAAATCAAATCGTTATTAAAGTACGTTGTCTTAGCTCCTTCTGGATACAATACTCAGCCATGGCGATTTAAATTGGGGGACGACTCACTTGAGATCCTTCCTGATTATTCACGGGCTCGTCTCAACACCGACCCAGATTATCGTGAGTTCTACATGAGTCTTGGGGCAGCTGCCTGTAACTTTGAGATTGCCGCCAAATACTTTGGTTTTAATTTTCAAAAGACTTATATTGTCGACGAAAAAAAACAGCGCTACTCAATTTTTTTTAAATTTGCAGGTAAATCAGAAAAACAAGAAGATGGAACCTTGTTAAAGGCAATATCAACTCGACATACCAACCGTTTTCCATACAAAGATGAGAAGTTATCAAAAGAATTTATATCCCAAATTCGCTCGCTTCCCACTCCCGATTCAGTCCAGTTCCATTTAATTACTCGACCCGGCGATATTACTGCCTTTGCTAAGCTCATCAATTACAGTTATCTTCTTTGGTCCCGTCAGCAAGCCATGATTGATGAATTAGAAACTTGGCTTCGAGATGATTTAGAATTTTCTCCAGATGGTCTTCCAACTGGGGTAATCAATTTATATAAAATGGCCATAAATTTAAAATATCTTCGCCACAAAGACGATATGGAAGCCGAAATAAATTCCATAAAAAATCAAAATCTTGCCAAAAACTCTCCAGCTCTGGCAGTTATCTCCACAAAAAATGATGATGTTCAAAGTTGGTTTGAAGCCGGTGAATTTTTTGAATTGCTAGCCCTTACATTAGCTGCAAGTGGTTTCAGTACTGACTTTTTTAACTATCCTCTTTCTCTTAAAAAAACTCGTAAAGACGTTGCCAAACTATTGGAAAGCACCCATTTACCCCAACTCTTATTTCGCTTAGGAAAACCAACAGTGATTATTCCAAAAACTCCTCGATATCCTCTCAGCAAGCTACTCATTTCCTGATTTGGGGTAAAATACAGACATCTGTACCCGTAGCTCAATTGGATAGAGCATCGGCCTCCGAAGCTGAAGGTTGGAGGTTCAACCCCTCTCGGGTACACCCTCAATTGTCTTAAATGGTTCTATTCCTGCTTTGACGCGGTATAATCAAGCTATGAATAAAATTCCTGAAAAACAGGACAATCTCTATTATGATGAACGTTCTGCAGGGGGGATTGTCTATCGAATTGTCGATGATCAGATATTATGGCTGGTCATCAAAACTCTCTCTAAAAAAACTCTCAACCGTCGTGGACAAAAAATTCGCCACACAATTTATAAATTTCCCAAAGGTCATCTAAATTTAGATGAGGTTTTAAAACAAGCTGCTATCCGTGAAGTTGAAGAAGAGGGTAGGGTTAAAGCCGAGATAATCGACAAAATTGGTTCTCGTGATTATATTATTTGGGATCAAGCTACCAACAAAAAAATTATCAAAAAAGTTACTTTCTTCCTCATGGAATATCGTGGAGAAAGCAATCTAAAATATTATGATGATGAAACAGTGATTGGTAGAGAGTGGTTTACCTACGAAGATGCTCTAAAAAAGTTAGCATATGACTTTGAAAGAAATCTCCTTAAGAAGGGCCGTTCCAAACTTGATGCTTTATTAAAAACCAAAAAATAGGTAGAATATCGTGCTTGGAGGGGTCGGATAGTGGTTCATTCCACAGACCTGGAAAGTCTGCGGCTCACAAGGCCTCGCGGGTTCGAATCCCGCCCCCTCCGCTCAATCAAAAATCCCCTTGTGGGGATTTTTTGTTGAGTACAGCGGGATGAGAAGCAAGGTGCCCTTTAGGGTAAATCCCGCCCCCTCCGCCAAATCAAAACCCACTCATAAGAATTGCATAATGTTAGTTTGAACAAAATAATTAGTGTATTATGTCAATTATGATATTAAACTGGTTGAGAAACAGAGAAAATTCAAAAGCTGTATCTTTTTTCAGTAAAGAATATTGGGCTTATGTATTCAAGTTTTTTTTAATGTTAATTATAGTGATTTTCGTTATTTTTTTGACCCTTAAATTTTTTTCATTAACAAGTACACCTGAGTATATAATTTTAGGGTCAGTCATATTTGTTAGTCTTATTTCATGGGCAATTCTTTCAAAATTTACTGGTATATTATGGTTTGACAATAACTTTTATGACCTCAATAAGGGGAGTATGAGGATTTGGATAACGAAAAAAAATTTTAATAATTTTACAAAATCGGTGTTTGTCCCTTCACTACTAGTTTCGATATTTACAGTTATTTTGTATCTCATTTTTGTAACACAGGGAACACCTCGATAAACAAGCTCTAAAATCGTTCACAATCCACCACCCAACAACAATTCCTCAAACTAGGAATCTTAAGTTTTCTGATAAAATCCCTTATGAATAAAAAAGTCATCTTTGTTTTATTATTCTTAATCATATTGGGAATAATTTTTGCCCTTGTACTGTCTAATGGTTCCAAAAAAGATTCTTCCAAAAAAAACAACACAAACACCACCCCCATTTCATCCGAGAAAAAAGGTAATGCAGACTTTTTATTGACAGATTTTCCCCTCGACAAAGTTCCTCTTTACAAACTAAGCAAAGTCAGTTCCAACAAAATTTTTGTAAATACCGATCCAAAAAATATCTCCGCTTTTGGACAAAATAATTTTGCCTACTACAACGTTGTTTTTTATTCTGATGCCACAAAGGAAGAATTTTTAAAATACTATAAAGATTTATTTGAAAGCCAAATAACCGAGGAATACGAAAATTCAGAGATGGTCAAAGGGACTATTGGCCAATACAAAGTCACCGCCGCTCATTATGGTTCTGACAACACGGGATACATACAAGTATATTTATCAGACATTAACGATGAAAAAATAAACAAACATTTTACTGACTTCCCAGATATTTTTAAAGCTAGTGCAGAAATTATCGAGCATGAAAAATCTTATGGATTATTAAATCAAAAAGGTGGCGAAATTGAATTTACAAAATATTTTACTGTTATTGATAGTGGTGATGCCAATAAAGATGGTAAAGATGATGTTGATGAATTTTTAAAATTAGAAACAGAATATAAAGAGCAATATCAGCAAAAAACCAACTACTCTTATGACCAGACTAGTGGGCTAATGAGGTGGAAAGACGGGGAATATGAAGCATACTTAACAATCTCAAAAGGCCACGGTCGCATTTATTTAATGCTTAGAAAAAATATCATCAATCAGTGAATCAAGAAGTAAACAATTACATTGTCAAACAGGAAAAATCGCAAAAAGAAATATTAACAACTCTGAGGGTGTTAATCAAAAGTCTAGTTCCTCAAGCCGAAGAAAAAATGAGTTATGGTGTACCCGCCTTTACTCTCAACAACAAATCAGTTTTATATGCAGCTTTTAAAACTCATTATGGAATTTACCCCGGGCCCGATATTATCAATGAGTTCAAAGATGATTTAAAAAACTATCAAAGCTCAAAAGGGACTATAAAATTTAGTTTAGAAAAACCCATTCCAACAGATTTGATTAGTAAGATTGTTTTGAAAGCCCCGTGCGTATAATTGAAATATGCACGAACTTTCCATTGCCCAAAGCATTTTAGACACTGTTCGGACAAATCTTAGAGACAAAAAGACTGTCATAGTAAAAAAGATTCATATCTCTCTTGGGGTTCTCTCAGGAGTCGAAAAAGAGTCTCTTCAATTTAATTTTGATTTAATCCCCAAGGACAAACTTTTTAAAAATGTAAAACTGCTTATTAAGGAAAATGTTTTAGAGGTTTATTGTCCCAAATGTAAACAGAAAACAAAGATAAAAAACAGCTTTGTTTTAAAATGTGCCCACTGTGGTAATCTGACATCAGATATTGTCAAGGGCAGGGAATTAACAGTTGATAAAATTGAAATATAAATGAAACCTAAAATTCTTCAAATTAGAAAAGGAATCCTAGAAAGCAATGATTTGGCCGCCCAAAAATTGAGAAAAGACTTCTCTCAAAAAAATGTTTTAGTCATCAATGTTGTTTCTAGTCCTGGGTCAGGCAAAACAGAACTACTTACAATTCTTATAAAAAAGCTTATAAAAAAAGGTCTGAAGGTATGTGCCGTAGTAGGTGATTTAGCTACCGACAACGATGCCCTCCGTCTCAAAAGTAGTGGAGCGTCATCTTACCAAATCAATACCAATGGTAACTGCCATCTGGACGCCAACATGATAGAAAAAAGTTTAAAAAAGGTTCCTTGGAAAAGTGCCGACATATTATTCATCGAAAATGTTGGTAATCTTGTTTGTCCTGCCTCATATGATTTAGGTGAGAACATGCGGATAATTTTAATGTCAGTAACCGAGGGTGAGGACAAACCACTAAAATATCCCACCATGTTTAATTCTGCCGACATCTGTATTGTTTCAAAAATAGATTTATCAGAAGCCGTAGATTTCAACAAAAAACTCGCTATTCAAAATATAACCAGTGTTAATCCCAATATAAAAATTTTTGAAAGCTCAGCCAAAAAAGGTATTGGTGTCGACAAAATAATTGATTATATTACCTCATTAATCAAATAATTTTTTATTACATGAAAAAAATACTTTTAAAAAATATTATTATCAATTTTATTCTTCTAATAATTTTTGTTTTTTTAAACAAACAGGCACTTCTAATGGGTCTCGAAGAAACATTTTTATCTTTAGCCATAATATATGGAACAATTACCATTGTCGTCAATGCTATTTTTGTAACTAAGTTTTACAAGTAAAAAAATAATCACATTATTTGAATAGTGACTTTAAAAAAGTTATTATCATATCAATATGAATACTCAAAAAATAAAAATCGAACAACATACTCTCACCGGTGGAGTCTGGATGGCCGCTTGGATGTTTACTCTAGGTTTTTTAAAATTATCTTTTTGGCAGGGGGTCCTGGCTATTGTAATTTGGCCATA
>DATMWB010000015.1:0-34150 GCA_035562735.1 Candidatus Methanoperedens sp. | reverse complement strand
CATCAACAAAAATATTTTTAGCACTTAGAATTGCTGTTAATAACGAATTTGAAAATCTCAAACAACTCCTTGATGCAAGCTTAAAAATTGTTAAAACAGATGGAAAAGTAGCCATAATTTCCTTTCACTCTGGTGAAGATCGTATTGTCAAACAATTTTTAATAAAAAATCATCTTGTTCACCATAAAATATTACCAAGCCATCAAGAGATCAAAAACAACCCACTATCCCGTTCAGCGATTTTAAGGTTTTTTAAAATATAGATGTCAAACCGTTTTCTTCTTGCCATTGCTCTTGGTCTACTATTTTTTCAACTTATTTTTTCAGTATATTATTCAGGAAAAATTGTTTCCTACAACCAAAAATTTTCCGAACTTGAAAAAAAATACTCGGATTTAAAAGCAGAAAATCAAGAATTAGAGATAAAATTTGTTAACAAATACGCTATCAATGGAAAACTCACGCCCTAAAACAATTCTCATAACGATATATCTTTGCTTTGTCTTTGTGCTAATTAAACTGTTTTATTGGCAGGTCATAAAAGGTCAAGAACTTCGTGACAAGGCCATTTCACAAATATATAAACTAGAAAAAATCATTCCTCAGCAAGGCAATATTTTAAGTTCAGATAGCTATCCATTAAGCCTCGACTATTCATATTACAATCTAGCTCTCTACAAACCAAATTTTAAAAAAGAACTCGACAATATTGTCAAAGAAATTTCTCAAATAAAACCAGAGTTTGCTACAGAAAATGCCAAACTGATCGATAAATTGAGAAACCCGCCTCAAAAATGGATTGAATTCCCAACCCAATTTAGCCGAGACGAAGTAAAGAGCCTTTCAAAAATCGACGGAATTGACTTTAGTTTAAAACAAAAACGTTACTATCCCGAAAACGAATTGGCAAAAAACATAATAATTAATCTTGAACGTTACTATCGCCGCCAAATATCAGGTCAAATCGGATTTACTAGAACCATTGTTGATGGTACTGGAGGAAATTTATTAACAAGAAAAAATTGGCAAAAAAGAGAAATTGATGGTCTTGATATTCACACCTCTCTAAACCGAAAAATTCAATTTATGTCTGAAAACACGTTAAAAAATGGGGTTGAAAAATATCAAGCTGATTCCGCTTCCTTAATTATTATCAATCCTCAAAGTGGTGAAATAATTGCCATGGCCAGCGTCGATGCCAGTCCATCTGCTCAAAATACAAAAATTCCAAATATTGGCAATCTTTTTGAGCCAGGCTCAATTTTTAAACCACTTATTATGGCCACTGCTCTTGATTCAAAGAGTATTACTTCAGATTTTATTTGTTCTAAATGTAATCAACCTAGAGTTATTGGCCAATACACCATAAATAATTGGGACAACTCCTTTCACCCAGATTCAAGTTTAAAAGACATAATAAAAAATTCTGACAACATTGGTATGACTTATGTCATGGATCAACTTGGATTAAAGAAATTTCAGGATTACTTTTCATTATTAAAACTAAACCAAAAGACTGGGGTTGAATTAAGTGGTGAATCTATTTCACCCTTAAAGACTTATTGGTCTGACATAGATCTGGCTACTGCTGCCTTTGGACAGGGTTTGGCTGTAAACCAACTCCAAATGATTCAAGCCTTTAATACCATAGCCAATGACGGAAAATTAGTAAAAGTCCACCTAAATCGAAATACTCCAACAGAATCACAAGATGTATTTACTCTCGAAACGACAAATCTAATGAAAGATGTATTAAGCTACGCAGTCGAAAACAGTCCAGTTGCGACCCTAAAAGCAAAAGAGATGGATGTCTGTGCAAAGAGTGGCACAGCTCAGGTAGCTATCGGAGGTAAATACACAGATTCAAACTTTATTGGATCTTATATTGGTTTTAGCCCCTGTCATAATCCAAAATTTACCATGATTGTTACCGTAAACAACCCCAAGCTATCCCAATGGGGTTCATCAACAGCCGCTCCAATTTGGTTCGAATTAGCCCAAAATATTGAGCCTTTGTTATAATATAAAAGCCTTTATGATTCGACAATTAAAAAATTTGTTTTGGCATCTTCCCCAAAGTATTTTTTGGAACATTTACTTTAAATTCCCTAGCAAAAAACTTACCTTAATTGGCGTCACCGGTACTGATGGAAAAACCACCTCTTGTACTTTGTTACAAAAACTACTGGAAAATAGTGGCATAAAATGTGGCATCATAAGCACAATTAGTACCCCCGGTTTTCACACCACGAGTCCAAACCCCAAAATACTCCTAAAAATTTTTGATGATTATCAAAAACAGGGATATACCCATGTAATTTGTGAGGTGACCTCTCATGCTCTTGACCAATACCGTTATTTTGGATGTCACTTCAAAGTTGGCTTAATTACCAACATTTCTCATGAGCATTTAGATTATCACAAAAACATCGACAACTACATTTCCACTAAAGCCAAACTCTTCTCTCAATCTTCGCTTGCAGTGCTGAATTGTGACGATCAACATTACAAGAGTTTAAAAAAATATATCAAGGTACCTATCAAAACCTACGGAGTAATCAATAATGCCGATTTTAATGCTCAAAACATCAAAACCACCCCCACCAACATGAGTTTTTCAATAAATAAGATTCCTTTTAGCACCGACAGTAACTATGACTACCAAATATACAATATTCTTGGTTGTTACTCAGTTTTTTCATTATTAAAACTCAATGACGAGGTCTTTTCAAAAACTATCCTCAAATTTCCTGAAACGAAAGGTCGAAGAGAAGTGGTAGAAAACAATCTTCGTCTCAAAACAATAATCGATTTTGCCCATACTCCAAATGCCTTGGCCGTTACTCTGTCATCTCTTCGAAAAACCAGTACTGGTAGACTAATAGTCATTTTTGGAGCCACTGGAGGTCGTGATAAAAGCAAAAGACCAATTATGGGTCAAAATGTCTCAAAACTTTCCGATATAGCCATTATTACCGCCGATGATACCAGAAACGAAAAAGTCGAAAATATAAATGTCCAAATAATTTCTGGTATTGATCAAAAAAAGTCGATAGAAATAGACCCCAATAATCCTCAATTTTCAAAAGTAAACACTTTTTATTATGCCAACATTCCCAATCGTCAGGATGCTTTCAATTTTGCTGTTAAAATAGCCCGTGCTGGAGATACCATAATTGCCTGTGGTAAAGGACACGAAACCACTATTCTTCACGGCAAAACAGAATATCCATGGTCAGAAGCTGAAGCCTTTAGAACTGCCTTTCGACTAAAAAACGAAAATGTATAACATCCAAAACTCACTTTCAATAAAAGAAAACTATCAATTGGGCTATCTCCCTCAAAGAAATTCAAAGACATCTTTTTACCAAGATGAAAATTTCAGCTGTCGATGTAATTTACACAATTTTCAACTTTCTTCTGAAAATAGGCGAATTATAAAAAAGACTGACAATTTTTCCTTTAAAAAAATATCCATAAGTGATTTTTACTATTCTCCTGTCATTCAAAAACAAATAGTTTCTTGGGTAAAAGGCCTTGGTTGGGACTTTCCAACATCTTCAATTAAATGCGTATTTACCAATCATATTTTTAATTATCTATATATTTGGTATGACGAATCACAACAGGTATCTGCTTATTCTATCTGCTATTTTGACAAAGATTTTTCTCATATTGCATATGTTTTTTACAACCCAATTTATGCTCACAACGATTTGCCTATACGGCTAAGTCTTCAAGTTTTAAAAGATAGTTCTGATGCTGGCCTCCAGTACTGCTATCTTGGTCGATTTAACCCCGAAACAAAGCTAGGTTATTACAAAAGAAATTTTGGTAATTTCGAATATTTTGCTCATGGTCAATGGTTAGCATATAATAAATAACAAATATGCATATTCACCTTGTCGGTATAGCCGGCTCAATGACTGCCCCTCTAGCCATAGCATTAAAAAAACAAGGTCATTTTATAACAGGTTCCGATCAAGAAAAAATATACCCTCCATTTAGCCATCAGCTAAAAAAATACCAGATACCTACGAACAAAACAGTAATAAGCAAGAAAATCGATTTAGCTATAATTGGATCTTCATATCTATCATTCTCCAATACAAAATCTGAGTTTGAACAAATAAAAAATCTTCAAATACCCTACATATCGGCCACAAAATATGTTTCAAAATATTTATTAAAGAAAAATTCTATTTTGGTTGCCGGATCTTATGGTAAAACCACCATCAGTGCTGCTCTTGTCTATTTACTAAAAAAAGCTAGTTTTGACCCATCCTACATGATTGGAGGACAAGCCAAAAATTTAACTGAATCATTGCATTTTTCTGATACAGATTGGTCTGTTTGCGAAGCTGATGAATCAATAAACGGACTTGACACAAAAGCAAAGTTTCTTTACTATCCGGTGAAATATTTAATACTTACAAGTGCCAACTGGGAACATTGTGAAAGTTATAAAACTGAAGAATCAAACAGATTGGCATTTAGAGAGCTTATAGAACGAATCCCAAATAACGGCGTCCTAGTATATAACCCCCATGACAAAACAGTAAATTCCCTCCTTCCTTACGCCAAATGTAAAAAAATTAGCTATCATCCAACCCCAAAAAACAACTCTCTCATAGGAAAATACAACCAAGAAAATTTAGGAGCTGTTGAAGCTTTAGCTAATGAACTACAAATTTCCTCCTCCATCCTAAATAAAAGTTTTCAAAACTTTAAAGGTGTAAAGAGACGTATGGAAATCCTCAGTCAAAAAAATGAAATAATTTTTATTGATGATTTTGCCCAATCAGCCAATAGGATAGAAGCCGCTCTAAAATCTATTAAGGAAAGCTACCCCAAATCAAAAATCAAAGTTTTTTATGAAAACCATGCCTCTTTTATGCAATACCGTTCTCATTTAGAAAAATTATCCTCAGTTCTCAAAGAAGCTAACGAAGTTGTCATTTATCAACTTAAATTCAATAAAAATATCCCATCACAAGATAGACTAACTGCAAAGGATTATTTAAATAACATTCCCAAAAGCATATATTTACCCCTTGGTCAAGACATTGTAAAACACTACCAAGATACCTTAAAAAGTGGGGATACATTAATTCGTTTTAGTTCTGGAGGAGATCAGGGTTTAAAAATTTTTAAAAAAATTATTAGTTTAAAAAACAGAATATAAATATTTCTGAAAACTAAATAAATGTCACGATATATTATCAATGGAGGAAAAGCCCTAAATGGAGAAGTCTCCATTCGAGGAGCCAAAAACGCCTCCTTCAAACAAAT
Source organism: Candidatus Methanoperedens sp. (assembly GCA_035562735.1). GTDB lineage: Bacteria > Patescibacteriota > Microgenomatia > UBA12405 > UBA12405 > UBA12158. The sequence goes on along the minus strand of DATMWB010000015.1, from coordinate 28,858 downwards.
TATTGCCACCCTTCTCTCAGATAAAAGCACCCATCTTTTAAATATTCCCTGTATTTCTGATGTTCATATAACCGAAAGTATCGCCAAATCCATGGGATCAATTGTCAACTATACTGGCACTCATAGTCTAGAAATTACCACCAAAAATATTACCTCTTCTGTTGTTCCCCAGGGAACAGGAAACGTCTCCCGATCATCCTTTATGTTTGCCGCCCCTCTACTATCCCGTTGTCAAGAAGCTATAGTACCCATTCCTGGTGGAGACAAACTGGGAGCTAGACCTTTAGATAGACTTTTTGATTGTTATAAACAAATGAACATAAAAGTCCAAGAATTTCCCGACCACCTAAAGTTTACGACCACTGGAATCAAGGGCACTGATTTTGAATTTTCAAAGCCTTCCCACACAGTAACTGAAGTTTTAATAATGACTGCATCTTTGGCCAAAGGGGATACTGTACTCCGAAATGCCGCCATCGAACCAGAAATTGATGATCTAATTGAAATGTTAAATGATATGGGCGCCAAAATTAAACGAGACCAGAAAAATCCTAAAATTATTTATATCCAAGGTGTAGAAAAATTACACGGCACAGAACATCAAATTATCGGAGATAGAAATGAATCAGTAACTTTCGCCTGTGCCGCACTGTGCACCAAAGGTGCCATCAATATTATGAGAATTAGACCCAAAATTATCGACACATTTTTAAACACCATTGAATCCATGGGGGCTCAAGTAATTCGCGGTCGTGATGAAGTATCCGTTGCCTGGACAAAAAATTTAAAAGCTATTGATATCTCCACTGAACCTGAACCTGGTTTTATGACTGATTGGCAAGCAATATTTAGTCTAGTTCTTACCCAATCTGTCGGTTGTAGTACGATTATTGAAAGAATCTTCCCTTCACGTTTCCAACATATTTCTACGCTTAATGAAATGGGGGCAAAGACAAAGCTTTTTAATCCTGAAATTGAAGATCCTCAAAACTATTACCACTTTAATCTTGAATCTGATCGTCCAGAATACTTCCACGGAGTAAAGATATATGGGCCCTCAAAATTAAAACCCATAAATATCTCTGTCTCCGACCTGAGAGCAGGGGCTACTGCCACCTTGGCAGCTCTTACAGCTGAAGGTGAAAGCAATATTAATAATGTTGAATATATTGAAAGAGGATATGAAAAACTCGCTGACAGACTTTGTTCACTTGGTGCTAATATAAAATATATCAAAACATGATTCATCTATACTTAGGACTTCTCCTATTTTCGTTCTTAGCAACTAGTATTTTAGTTGTACCTTATATCAATCTTCTCTATAGACTAAAATTCCAACGTCAAAAACAAAGCACCAAGGATTTTCAAAATAAAAGTACTCCAATTTTTGACAAATTTCATTCTCTAAAAAGCGGTACTCCTGTTGGTGGGGGATTACTTATTATTGTCACTGTCGTAATTCTTTTTGCCATCTTGTTCCCAATGTTAAAAATGTCTCGAATCTTTATATCAAGTAACTATCATCTCATAAATGAATTAATAGTTATCTTTTTTACTTTCATCAGCTTTGGACTATTGGGACTTTACGATGATATTCTAAAATTTTTTAACTTTAAAAATACTGGATTCTTCGGCTTACGTATGAAATACAAGTTGCTACTTCAGCTTATGTTGGCAACTATTATTTCACTTCTCATCTATTTTCAACTAGGGATTAATTTTATTTATCTTCCCTTTCTTGGAGCAATTAGTCTTGGTTTATTTTTTATACCCATTTCAACTTTAATTATTGTCGCCTTTGCCAACTTTTTTAATATTACCGACGGACTAGATGGACTAGCTTGTGGCACCCTAATGATCTCTCTTTTTGCTTTTTGGATTTTGGCAGGCACCTCGCTTGACACCCCCATATCTCTTTTCTTATCACTTTGGATTGGATCCTTAATTGCCTTTCTCTACTTTAATGTTTACCCAGCCCGCATTTGGCTAGGAGACGTTGGCTCCTTATCCTTTGGGGCCACCTTTGCTGTTATTGCCCTACTTCTTGGAAAAGTAATTCCACTTTTTATAGTTGGTTCACCTTTTATTATCGAAGGTATGACCAGCGCCCTTCAAATATTTAGTAAAATCTACCTTCATAAAAAATTATTTCCAGCCGCCCCAATTCATCTTACTCTTCAAAAAAATGGCTGGGAAGAACCCAAAATTGTTTTTAGAGCGTGGTTAGCCACAATTATATTAGCTGTCTTTGGACTATGGTTAGGATTAAACTAGAAGATCTTCGACGAGAAATTTTAAATTACATTGGTGTCCCTTACCATACCAATGTTCCTAAGGTAATCTCCACTGATAATGTTGTCGTTGGCAAAGGCAATGCTAAAGAAATTGCTCTAAAAACCATTGAAGTTGCCAATGAACACAATATCAAACTAATCGACCTCACTGCTCAACAAATCTATAATCTTCAGAAAAAAAATAAAATTGGCATTGATTGTTCTGGACTTGCTTGTCATCTTTTAAATTTTTGTTTCAATCAAAAAATCGACGTTCGACGTACATCAGCTGAAATGCTTACTTCACCCCCAATATCAAGAAGAATTGATGTTCACGATATTCAGACTGCCGACCTTATCCGTCAAAAAAGTGGTCATCATGTGTTGTTTGTAATCGAAAAAATTGGCAATAAAGTTATTTATGTCGATTCCTCGCGTCTTGGTAGGGGAGTCAGATATGGTGAATTTGAAATTAACGACCAAAAATTCAAGCACGAAGGGATATTCAGATTAGTGGCCAGTTAAGATTATTTTTGGAAAAACTTTCCAAAACAATTCAAATCTCTCCAAAGACGAATCAGCACTTTCATCACCATATTTTTTTACTAAAGAAAATATCTTTGAGCCTTTACGTCCATTTTTTTTGTAGTCTTTTATAATCTCAGGTGTTACCTCCAACCAAATTGGAAAAGACTTTTTTTCTGTATTTACATCCTCAGCAAATCTATTAAATATTCCCTCGTAATAAAATTCCCTATTAAAAGGATGAAAATATATAAGACTATAACCATCATTAAATCTATCTGGAATAATCCGTTTTAATACATTTGGATCTGCAAAAGCTGCATCGACTACCACCTTTCTTTTATCAATATATTTTAAAATTAAATTTTTTGCTGCCTCTTCAAATGATTCTTGCCATTCAAAAGGAGCTATTCCCTTATATACCAAAAAGGCTTCATCTCTATTTTTAATATTAAACTTATCAGCAACACTCTCTAACACGACACAATCCATTTCCAAATGAAAATAATCCATCTTTGATATTTCTCTGGCAAAAGTTGACTTACCTGTACACGTCTTTCCCAATACAAAAACCAGTTTAGTTCCCTTGTCTCTAAGTTCTTTTTTTACCTCTTCAATAGACAAACTAATTATGTCCACGCTATTTTTCTTCTATTAATTCTCTGAACTGTAATGGTGAAAGCGATAAAATCTCAACTTCTGTTCCACATTCCCCACATTCCAATATCTCTCCAACAGCCACCTCAGTAGCTACAATTTCGCTTCCACAATCTGGACAAATAAGCTTGTTATTAGTATCTGACATATAATTTAGTTAAAATATAATCAATTCGATTATTACATATATACTCATCTATTCAACCATTTAGCTAATTTATGACACCTTTAACAAACTTTGAGAATATTTACCTCAAAAGGGAGGACCTAAATCCCACGGGTTCCGCAAAAGACAGAGCCTTACCTTTACAGATAGAAAACTTAATAAAAAATAATTTTTCTTCTGCAGTGATTTCGTCTACAGGTAATGCAGCTATATCCGCCTCCTTCTATTGTCAGCAAGCAAATATACCCTTAACTGTCTTTGTTTCACCAAATATTAATCGATATAAATTATCACAAATAAAAGCCAACATTGTTGAATCTTTAAAACCCATCAGTGATGCCATCAAGTTTTCAAAAAAAAATCACTCTTATCTTTTACGCCAATCAACCGATATTAATGCCCAAATAGGTTATGGAGAAATTACCAAAGAGATCTTATCCGAATTACCACAAATAACCAGTATTTTTATTCCTGTTGGTAGCGGCACCACTTTATTGGGAATAGCTAAATTATTGCCAAATAATGTAAAAATTTTCGCAGTCCAACCAGCCAGCAACCCCACTATTTGTAGCATCTTTAGACCAGACTACACATTAGAAAATGAAACTATTACCGACGCTCTTAGCGTCAAATATTTACCTTTAAAAAAAGAAATTATCAAAACAATCAAATTACACCAAGGTGATGGCTTAATTGTCAGAAATCAAGAAGTAATCAAAGCCTCTGAGTACACAAAACATTTTTTAGTATCCCCCGAGTCTGCCCTTTGTCTTGCTGGTTATCATCAGATAAAAAATAATATCGACGTTGGTAAATTTCCTGTTATTCTTTTTACTGGAACCAAAAGACAATGAATAATCTAGAAAATATACTAAAAGATTCTGGCTACAATTTCTTCTTTTTAGTCGTCGATAAATTTTTGGATATCAATTTACCTCAACTGCCAAATTTTCAATCTCTGTTTCAAGAAAATTTGGAAATTAAAAATAGTGGCTTTCTTTTATCTCAGAAAAACATTCAAGAAAAAATAAATTTATCACCAAAACCCGTAATTATTCCTTTTAAACCCTCCGCTAAAATTGAACATTTGTGTCATGATAATAAATGGATAAATGCCAGCAATCCCGCTTCTATCAATCGTCTTTTAGAAGATAAAGTAAAATTTTTTAAACTGTGCCAACAGGAAAATCTCCCCATTGTTCCAGGTATAATTTCCACCTTTTCAAAAGATTCCTTTTTAAAGGCTCAAGATAAATTCGGACAAAATATTGTTGTTCAAACTCATTTTGGTTGGGCTGGCAATAGTACCCATCATTTTGATAATTATGAAAGTGCTAAAAACATCATTCCTTCCAATACCTTAGCAAAATTTTCACCACTTTTGGATGGCTATTCACTTTTAAACAACTGTTGTCAAACGCGTCAGGGTCTTATTCAAAGTCCACCAGCTCTTCAATTCACCGGACTTTCTGGACTTACCCAAAATCCTTTCGCTACTGTCGGTCGTCAATGGCCATCTTGTGCCCCAATAGAAGTTCAAGAGAAAATTCGTCAAATTACAATTGATTTTTCAAAAAAAGTATTAGATCCTTTAAACTATCGTGGTTTTTTTGGTTTGGATTTCATTGTTTCCGAAAATCAAGTCTACCTCCTAGAATGTAACCCACGTCTTACCGCCTCTTTTGCTTTCTATACTCAAATTGAGCAAAATAATAATTTAACCCCGCTTTTTTATTATCACTTGGCTGAATTTGTCAATTTAGATTACTCAATCGATATTAATATGGAACAAAATCGTTTTTATAACTCCAACATTATTGGTTCAGAACTAACAAAAAGAAACGAAGACGGCACTACAATTAAAAAAACTAATCGCTTTGAAATATTTTCTGAACAAACTGATCCTATTATTATTAACCCGGATATTTTGACAGAATTTACTTAATGAAAATTTCCCCCCTGCTCATCTATTCATCTCTTTTGTCATTTATTGGACTGCTTTTTATTTCTTCATCTTCTCTTTTTGAAGCTGAAAAAACCCTTGGTGATCCTTACTTTTTTTTAAAAAAACAACTCGTCTGGCTTGGTATTGGTTTTATCTGTATGTTTATTACTTCAAAGATAAAACTTGATTTTTTTATCAACAATTCATTTCGTTTTTACTCCATAGCCATAATATTATTAATTTTAGTTCTTATACCCGGAATCGGCATGAAAATTCTTGGAGCTCGTCGTCAAATTGATTTAGGTTTTTTTAATTTTCAACCATCTGAGCTTTTCAAACTAGCCTCAGTCATATTTTTTTCTTTTCTATTTTCGTTACCCGAAAAAAGGAACTTAAAAAATCTGGCAATCTATCTTGGCTTACCTCTACTTCTAATCATTCTCGAACCAAATTTAAGCACCACCATTATGATAGCCTCAATTGTTATTTCAATTTATTACCTTTCTGGCGCTGAAATCTTAAGTCTATTCTCTGCCGGATTTATTATCACCCTCTTTAGCCTCTTACTTATCTTCATTTCACCCTACCGCCTCAACCGAGTAAAAACACTACTAAATCAGCAAAGCAATCAAAATCTCACCTATCATAGTGAACAAATGATTCTCACTTTAGCCTCAGGTGGATTATCTGGAAAGGGCTTTGCCAATTCTGATCATAAATACAAGTTTTTACCCAAAATTAGCACTGATTCAATCCTAGCAATTGTTGGAGAAGAAACAGGATTTATTGGACTAACCCTTATCACTTATCTATTTTTACTTCTTATTTCAAGACTAATTCGCATCTCACAACTCGTCTCCACTCTTTATGAAAGACTCCTTTTGGGTGGCATTGCGTGTTGGATTGCTTATCAAGGTCTTATAAATTTTGCTGCAATTGTCGCCCTTATTCCACTCACAGGCATTCCTTTTCCTTTTATTGCTTATGGAGGCTCCTCAATCATTACCTTGTTTTGCGCTCTTGGATTAGCCATAAACATAGAAAAAAAATACTCCAAATTGCTATACTCAAATAATGAACGAGACCAAAAGGATAGTCATCACCGGCACACACGTCACTCCCGCTCTTGAATTAATTCATCAGCTTAAAACAGACTCTTCAATAGAGTGGGAAATATACTATCTTGGTCGAGAACACAATTCCAGTGTAACTTCAAGCAAATCTATCGAATCACAAATTATCCCCAACGATAAAGTAAAATTTTACGGAATACCTTGTGGAAAATTCGACCGACGCTGGTTACCAAATACAATCTCTGGACTACCTCAAATATATGCAGGATTTAAAAGTGCTTTTAAATTATTAAACAAAATTAAGCCCCACTTAATAGTATCCTTTGGTGGTTATGTATCAGTCCCTGTTATCATTGCTGGATTTATAAAAAAAATTCCCTCAATTACCCATGAACAAACCCTTACTCTCAGTCTCTCTACAAAAATAAATTCTCTATTTTGTCGTTATACTGCTCTCTCATTCCCTCTAAAAAGTGATAACCCCAAATATGTTGTCACGGGAAATCTCTTACGACGTGAAATCTATAATTCACATTCAAAATATTTTGAATCTTTAGATATTAATTTAAAAAAGTTCCCCTTAATCTACCTTACAGCTGGCAACCAAGGTTCTCATCACCTCAATATTATCCTAAAAAAGTTATTACCTTTTTTAACCCAAAATTTCACCATAATTCATCAAGTCGGCGCAAAGGATTACCCATATTTTAAAAAACTTTCAAAAAAATATTCCAACTACTTAGTCAAGGACTATATAGAATCCCAAGATATTGGTTGGATATTTAAAAATACAAAACTGTTAATCTCTCGTGCTGGTGCCAACACCATCCAAGAAATTGCTGCCTTAAAACTTAACTCAATAGTTATTCCACTTCCAATAAGTCAACAAAATGAACAAGTAAAAAATGCTTTATGGCTACAAAAACAACTACCCCAAAACACCATTATCATAAATGACAAGGATCTTACCAGCGATTTACTCGATTCCTCAATTTATAAACTGTTATTTAAAAAGAAAACCCATCGAAAAATTACCGCCTCTCCAAACCTTAAACTATTAAAACTGATCAAAAGGCTCTAAAATTAAAACATGCAACATTTTAAAACCATTAACTGTCTAGACATTGGTACCTCAAAAATTACCACCATAATTGGCCAATACCCAGAGAATGAAAGTAAAGTAAATGTCGTCGGCATAGCTTCAGTACCGGCAGTTGGTTTTAAGAAAGGCCAAATTATTAATCTTGAACAAGCCTCAAAAACCATTACAGAATGTATTGAATCAGCCGAAAGAATGGCTGGTTTTCAGATAAACCATGCATTTGTATCCCTCACTGCACCACACTTTGAATCTTTCAATTCAAAAGGTGTTACTGCAATTAGTGGAACCAGTGGTGAAATATCAGCCTCCGATATTGACAGAGCCATTGAAGCGGCAAAAGCCATCTCCCTACCTGCCAACAAAGAAATTGTTCATGTGATACCACGACTTTATACTGTTGACGGTCAGGAGGGAGTAGTCGATCCAATTGGTATGAATGGTATTAGGCTTGAAGTTGAGACCCATCTTATATTAGCTTCTACTCCAGCCCTAAAAAACTTAAACAAATGTCTTGAAGATATCGGTATAAAAGTTGACAATCTAGCTTATTCTGGACTTACTGCCGCCAAAGCGTGCCTTAGTGATACTGAAACTGAATTAGGTGTTGCCCTTATTGATATTGGTGGAAGCAATACCACCATCACAATTTTTCAAGAGTCTTCACCAATTTTTTCTGGAGTTATTCCTCTTGGGGCCAACAATATCACCAATGATTTGGCCATTGGACTACGTCTCCCACTTCAAGAATCTGAAAAAATCAAAATAAAACTAAAAGCCTATGCTGATAAAAAGGGTTTTGAAGATGAAATTGAACTAAATCATTTAGGAATTTTGGGTGAAGATAAAAAGAAAATATCTTTTTCCACCACCGTCAATGGAATAATAAAAGCCAGATTAGAGGAAATTTTTGGTTTTATTTTTGATCAAATTGAAGACAATGGTTTCAAAAATACTATCCCAGCTGGAATAGTCTTAACTGGTGGGGGAGCTCTCACAATTCTTGCAAAAGAAGTCTGTAGTGACATTATTCCTCTTCCGGTAAGAATTGCCGATCCACCACGTCTTGGTGGACTTGTAGACGATATTACTAATCCTGCTTTTTCTAGTACAATTGGTACAATTTTATTTTTCCAAAGCACCAAAGCTACACCCAAGGGTAATTCCTCAAACAAGAAATTAAAGGTTTCTTTTGATGGCCTCTTTGGAAAAATTAAAAATTTTATTGAACCATTATTACCTTAAAAAAATGTTACATTACTTTTTTAAAAAAGATATCCTTTCTTCCTATATATGGGCCTAATTAAGACTCTCACCGGTCAGTTTGCCAAAATCAAAGTAATCGGAATTGGCGGTGGTGGAAATAATGCAGTCAATTCAATGATTTCTCAGGAAGAAATCAAGGGTGTTGATTTCATTGCTGTAAATACCGACTCTCAAGCATTATTAAATTCCTTAGCTCCAATAAAAATCCAAATAGGCGAAAAAATTACCAAAGGTCTTGGAGCTGGTGGTGATCCGAATATTGGCCAGCAAGCCGCTGAAGAATCAAGAGAAAGAATCAAAGAGGTTTTAGAGGGTACAGACATGCTTTTTATAACTGGAGGTATGGGTGGTGGTACCTGTACTGGAGCAGCCCCAATAATTGCCGAAATTGCAAAAAAAGAATTAAATATTCTTACCATAGCTGTTGTCACCAAGCCGTTTTTGTTTGAAGGCACCCGAAGAATGAGCAAAGCTGATGAGGGCTTGACTCGACTCCGACAAAACGTTGACACCCTCATCGTTATCCCTAACCAAAGAGTCATGGAAGTAGTCAATTCTCAAGCCACACTTCTAGAGGCTTTTAAAATTGCTGATTCTGTCTTAACCAAGGGTACCAAGGCTATAGCTGATTTAATAACCACCTCTGGATTAATTAATTTAGATTTTGCTGATATTAAATCTGTTATGAGTAACGCTGGCTCTGCACTCATGGGAGTTGGGGAGGCCGAAGGGGTCAACAAAGCCCAAGACGCAGTCGAAGCCGCCATCGATTCACCTCTTGTTGAAGTAAATATTGATGGAGCCAGAGGTGTTCTAATCAATATTACTGGTGGTCCCGACATTACCATGGCAGAAATTGAAGAATCTGCCAAAACCATCACCGCCCATGTTGCTCCTGACGCCAATGTAATTTTTGGAGCTTCAATCGACCCAAGTCTTGAGGGAAAAATAAAAGTAACCGTTATAGCTACTGGTTTTGATCCTAGTAAAAGTTCTATTTATTCCTCATATAAAAAACCTACCTCCCTTCAAAAACCCCTAATTGAACTTGAAAGTGAAGAAACACCAAAAGAGTTAAATCCAAAGCTTAAAAATCTAATGATTGATCAAGAAATACCAGCTGGAGTTGACATTGAAGACGAATTTGATATCCCTGCCTTTTTAAGAAAAAACAACTAGACGTTGTATAATACCCACAGTGTTCTGTTTTAAATCAATAATTATTACATAGCCAGACGCCCACTTCGGTGGAGACGATGGCCCAACTAAATCCGCAAAAGCGGATTTTTTGATATTTTTAGGTGAAAATTTAAACGAAGTGAAAAATTTTTCCTAAAACAACATCCAACGAGCGCAAGCGAGTCGGATATTTAAATTAAAATTTTATATAATCAAATATGTCTTACTTTCAAGAACTATCAAATACCCCAGATTTTCCAAAACAAGAAAAAGAAATATTAAGTTGGTGGCAACAAAATGATATTGTAGAAAAATATCTTCATAAAAACGACTCTTCAAAAACTACCTTTTCATTTATTGATGGACCAATTACTGCCAATGCTCCCATGGGTGTCCATCACGCCCGCGGACGCACCTTAAAAGACGTTTTCCAAAGATTTAAAAACGCCCAAGGTTTTGCTCAAAGGTTTCAAAATGGTTTTGATTGTCAGGGTCTTTGGGTGGAAGTTGAAGTCGAAAAAGAAAATGGTTTTAATTCAAAAAAAGATATTCAAGAATTTGGTTTAGACAACTTTACCAACGCCTGTCTAGCTCGGGTTGATAAATTTTCCAAGATTCAAACTGAACAATCCCAGCGTTTAGGTATGTTTATGGATTGGCCAAATTCGTACTACACTAATTCCCAGACAAACAATCTTTATATTTGGCATTTTCTAAAAACTGTCTGGCAAAAAAACTGGCTTGTCAAAAAGAAAAGTGCTACTACCTGGTGTCCTCGTTGTGAAACCGGACTCTCTCAACATGAACAAGCAGACGGATATCAAATGGACACCGATACATCAGTATTTTTAAAATTTAAATTATCTGATCGTGAAAATGAATATGTGCTTGCTTGGACTACAACTCCATGGACTCTAGCCGCCAACGTCTTACTTGCTATAAACACAGATTTTGAATATGTGAAAGCAAAACATGAAAATCAATTTTTATATTTGGCTCGTGAATCTGCTGATAGATTAGGGCTAACTGATTATGAAAAAATTGATGGAAAAACCTTACTAAACTTAAAATACGAATCTGTTTTTAAGATTCCAGCTCAAGAGGGGATAAATCACTATATCACTGAGTGGGATCAAGTAAATCCATCAGAAGGTACTGGAGTCGTCCATATCGCTCCTGGCTGTGGTCAAGAGGATTTTGAACTTGGTAAAAAACTTGATGCTGACATGTTGTCTCCTCTAACCGAAAATGGTCATATTGGTGATGGCTACGGTGATTTAACTGGTAAGTACGCCCACAATGTAAATGAAAATGTCTTTGAATATCTAAAATCAATAAATTCACTTTTTAAAACTGAACCAATAACTCACCGCTATCCACACTGCTGGCGCTGTAAAACAAAATGTCTTTTTCGACTTGAAGATTCTTGGTACATTAATTCCGATGAGATTCGTCCTCTTTTAAAAGAAGCTGCCAAAAAAGTAAATTTCCATCCAAAATATACCGCTAGGCGAATGCAAAACTGGCTTGATTCCATGGAAGATTGGATGATAAGCCGAAAACGTTTTTATGGACTCGCCCTGCCTTTTTATCAATGTGATTGTGGTGAATTGGTTGTCATTGGTTCAAAAGAAGAACTAAAAGAAAAAGCAGTAAATCCCGAACTTATAGATAAATTGCCCTCATTCCATCGTCCGTGGATAGACGAAATTGAGATAAAATGTCCAAAATGTGGCAAAAATGTAAAACGTATCCCTGATGTTGGAGATGTTTGGCTTGATGCTGGAGTCGTTCCTTTTTCCACTCTTCAATATCTCGACAATAAATCCTATTGGCAAAAATGGTTTCCGGCTGAATTAGTTCTTGAAATGACAGAACAAATCCGTCTTTGGTTCTATTCTATGCTTTACTTTAGTGTTTCACTTGAAGGAGTTCCACCATATAAAAGCGTTGTTACCCATTCAGAAGTACGAGATCAAAACGGAGAAAGAATGAGTAAAACAAAAAAGAATGGCATTCCTTTTGACGAAGCAATCGAAAAAATGGGGGCAGATCCGATGCGTTGGCTTTATTGTCAACAAAAAGCTCATACTAGCGTAAATTTTGGCTACACCATTGCCGATCAGGTCAAACGCGACTTCCTTCTAATTCTATGGAATTCATATCGATTTTTTACTCAACACGCTAATATTGAAAATTGGCAACCAAATCAAGACGCCATTGCGAATAATTTTTCCGTCATTGCGAGCGCAGCGAAGCAATCCACTCATCCAATGGATAGGTGGCTTACCTCTCGTCTAAATCACACTATTGATGTCACCACAAAAAGCTTAGAAAAATACAACACTTCAAAAGCTACCGAATCTATCGAGAAATTTGTCAATGATCTTTCCACGTGGTATATCCGTCGTAGCCGTGATCGAAATGACAACTTTGAATTACTCTTCTCTGTTTTTAGTAATATCTCAATACTAATGTCACCAATTACTCCATTTCTAAGTGAAGTAATTTTTAAAAATTTAAATCAAAAAATTTCTGTTCATCTCTTTGCATGGCCTGAAAGCAATAAATTACTTATAGATCAAAAACTGGAAAAGGATATGGAACTGGTAAGAGCACTTTGTCAAATGGCCCACGCTCAAAGGCAACTAGCTAATATCAAAATTAGACAACCCTTGCCAAAGTTGGAAATAAATTGTCCAAGTGACTTAGACGAAGAAATGTTAAAAATTATTGCTGATGAGGTAAATGTAAAAAAGGCAACTATCATTAAAGTAACTGAAAACATATCAGTAGCCTTAGATACAACCATCACTCCAGAACTACAAGCTGAAGGTGAATATCGTGATTTAGTCAGAAACATTCAAGTTTTACGAAAAAATCAAGGACTTCTCGTTCAAGATAGAATTAAAATCACTGCCCCTTCGTGGCCAAAGGAGTTTGAATCTTTACTTTTAGAAAAGACGCTAGCCGACTCAATAGTAGTTGGCGATACACTAAGACTCGAAAAGAGTACATGATAAAAAAGATATCATTACCAGTCATAATCAGTCTAATTGTTCTTTGTTCATTAAATTTATTAATGATTAGTTCTCTTGCCCCACAATTATTTTGGAAACAACTGTTTGCTTGGATTATCGGCGTTATACTCTTTCTAGTCGGCACTCAAATAAATCCAAAACAGATTAAGGGGCAGGGGATAATGTTGTTAATCATATCTTGCATCATACTACTAATTCCAATTATCACCGGAAACTTTGTCCGAGGTTCTAGACGCTGGCTTTATATTGGCCCTCTTTCAGTCCAACCTAGTGAAATTGTCAAAGGTCCTTTAATGCTTTTCCTTTCCACTACCACCATGCCATTACTTCATTTTATACCAGTCGGTATTATTATGTTACAGCCTGACTTGGGAAGTGCTATTACTGTATTTATCCTAATAATACCAATAATTCTATACAATAAGAAATTGTTAAAACTTAGTATTATTGCTGGAGTTATCCTTATTCTCGCTTCACCACTTGCATATAAATATGTTCTCAAGGATTATCAAAGACAGCGTATTGTTCATTTTTTAAAGCCAAATTCAGACCCATTGGGTCAAGGATATAATCTCATTCAGTCCCAAATTTCGATTGGTTCCGGAGGTTTTTTTGGCAAAGGATACCGTAAGGGAACCCAGGGTCAACTCCTTTTTCTACCTGAAAAACACTCTGACTTTATCTTTGCAGCAACCACCGAAGAACTAGGTTTATTTTCGGTACTGCTTATGATTACCTCATACTTCATGCTAATAAAAACATTATTGAACAAAGCCTTTAAAACCACAAACAATTTACCCCTATTTCTATTTACTTTAGGAATTGCCTTTGAAATTTGGGCACAAGTATTCATTAACATTGGTATGAATCTTGGTTTATTACCAGTTACTGGCATTCCCTTACCCTTTATGTCTGTCGGAGGTAACTCTATTATGGCTTTACTTTTTTCTCTAGGAATTATCTCCTCCGCCTAAAATTTTTCCTATGATATAATCGAAAAGTATGAAATACGCGGTAATTGCCATTTCTGGCACACAATACAAAGTTGAAGAAAATCAAACCATTACAGTCGACAAATTTGATCCAAGCATTAAATCAACTGATCAAGTTCTCCTGACAGTCAATGATGATAAAATTTCAGTCGGAAACCCTCTCGTCAAAGGTGCCTCGGTTGATTTTGAATTAGTTAGAGATTATCAAGGTGAAAAGCTTCGAGTCTCAACATTTAAAGCTAAATCACGTTATCGAAAAACTCATGGTTTTCGAGCCCAACTATCTGACATTAAAATAACAAAGATTAATTTCTAATTAACCAATAATCTAAATATATGGCACATACAAAATCACAAGGTAAAACCAATCAAAAATCAAATCGTCCCGGGCAAAGACGGGGTATAAAAAAATTTGGTGATCAAAAAATTACTGTTGGCCAAATTATTGTCAGACAAGTTGGTTCAAAAATCCACTCTGGTATTGGCACAAAGCAAGGTAAAGACTTTACTATTTACGCCATGCGTCCAGGAATAGTCAAATTTTTTTCTCGTTTGGGTAAGAAATTTGTTTCAGTGGTCAAAGGGAAAAAAGTGCTTGTAAAAAAGGTCACTAAAAAAGCAAGTAAATAATTTTTTTGTCGTAAAGTTTACTTTGATACACTTCGTCCCCATTTTTTCACACGTATTTTCATAGTATGCTGTTACTATGAAAGATGTCACCCAAATCCCCACAAATCAACTCGAACCAAATCCTCTCCAACCTAGAGGAATTATCAACCCAGAATCAGTCTCTGAACTTGTCGAATCAATAAAAGAACACGGTATTCTTGAACCACTTATAATTGCCCAAACACCAGCCGGCTACCAAATTATTGCTGGCGAAAGACGCTGGCGTGCAGCCCGAATTTTAAAACTTCCCTATGTACCTGCCATAATTAAAAAAACCTCCCCTCAACAAATGCTTGAAATGGCAATTGTTGAAAATGTACAAAGAAAAGATCTCAATCCAATAGAAAGGGCCAAAGCCTTTCTCAGATTAAAAGAAGAGTTTGGTCTAGATACTCATGCTATAGCCAAAAAAGTCAGCAAAAGCGTTCCTTATGTTATCAACGTCCTAAAACTCCTCAGCTTACCAGATGCCCTGAAAGATGGGTTACTATCAGGATTAATCTCGGAAGGTCATGCAAGAGCTTTAAGTGGCATCGGTGACACTAGACTTATGATTGAGGCATACAAACTCATCCTCAAGGAAAGTGCTTCGGTTAGGCGAGCTGAAGAGATTGCGCGCCGAATGAGACAAAAAATCGAAGAAGGCTTAATTCCCATCAACAAAGAAAACATACCTCAGTTTTTGAAATCTAGACTAGATAGTATAAGTTCCGACTTTGAATCTATTTTTGAAGACAAAACGACTCAAGTGAAAATTTCTCAAACCAACATATATACTAGGGTTGTTTTCCAGTTCCGTGGTCCCATTGAAAAAAGATATGAACAGCTAAGTGAACTATATCGAGAGGTATGTAAAAAAGATTTAAAACCTGATAGTCGGAATTAAACCCAAAGCACTAATCGGCCAATACTTAAAAAATGCTTTACCCAAGATTAAATTTTTGGTAATAGGACCAAACTCACGACCATCTCGAGAATGACCTCTGTTGTCGCCAAATACTAAATAACTTCCTTCAGGAACTGTTACCTCGACTCCTTCCTTACAAAAGGAACCTGAGTCAGTCACAAAATCTTCTGGAAGAAAAAATTGATCCAACAATTGACCATTCAAAAACACCTTTCCTTCTTGAACCATCACATTGTCACCAGGAACACCGATAATTCTTTTTATATACTCACATTCATCTTCGGCACAAGATTCGCTTGGAGGGGCTTTGAATACCACCACATCACCTCGAACTGGCTCAGAAAATTGATAAGTAATTTTGTCGGTTAGTAAATACTCACCATCAGTAAAATTTGGAGACATTGAACTACCTTTCACTTGGTTTGGTTGTGCCACAAAAAGATATAAAAGAACAAAGACTGACATTGCCAAAACAATAGATTGAACAAATTCTAAAATAAAATTGCCTAGTGAAAACGCTTTTCTAAGTTTCATATTCTCAAGTTTATAACTAATGCTCCCATATCTCAATCTTTAATTTGACACAATTGCCAATTTCATACTACCAAATTCATACATTCCAATAATTTTGACTTTGTTTATCACTTCAAAAGGTAATTCTCTATTATAAATAATTACATCAGGTTTATCTACAGACACAAAATTTTTATTAAAACTATCATTATCTGTGACACTGTTCACCTTTACATTAAGCTTATTTTGCCTTATTGCAACCCACAAAGGATATTCCTGAGAATTATTTTCTAAAAAAATACCAACATTATTAATGTTTGCATTTTTTATTATTTCCACAATATCAAGGTATATTTTCTCCATATAGATGTTGTTCCAAAACCTATCATATCTAGATTGAGTGAATAACAATACATCTCCTGTAAAAGGTCTGTTTGAAGGGTTAAATTTTAAACCAACTATTTTTTTTGAAGGATTAATTCCGTATACAAAAATCACAGACATCAACATCAAAATGAGTAATATAAACTTTATTACATTTTCATTCTTTAAATATTTAACTAAGACATAAGCAATAATTGGACAATTGGCGATAATATAAGGAAGTTCAAGTCTTGTACCCCACGGTTGCCACTTAAACAAGACATTAAACAGAATCCAGCCTCCAAACAATAAAAAATATGTTTTCTTAACTCGATAATTATTAAAAGACAAGATAATACCAACTAGAATAATTAAAATAACATGTAAAAAATTTCCGGCATTGTTCTCGTTAATTGAAAATCGGGTAGAGTACTTTTCATTTAACCAAGTATTAACTTCGTCATCATTTTTTAAGTCCAATGTCTTGTGAAGATTAATAATAGAAACATCAATTGCACTGTTATACTTTGTATTAGGCAAACCAAGCTGATTTCCTAAATTCCTCGCCATATTTGAAACTACATATTTAAACTCTATAACACTATTCCTTGTGTTTTCTATTGCATCTTTCGGACCAAATACTGAGGCAAAATATTGAAAATTCCTATTCCAGTGCAAACAATTTATTAGTACAACAACCCCAATGATTAAAATAATTTTCTTTATTGCCAAAGATGTGCTTATTTTAAACCATTTAAGAACCCAATATAACCCAATAGGTAATAAAAATACAGCAAATGTATTTTTTGTTAATAAACCCATACCTAACGATAAAGCTAGATATACATATTCTTTTTTTTGATTAAAATATATCGACACCAAAACAAAAAAGCTAGTCACATAATCTGTCTGTGTACTTGTCGACTGCAAAATACCCATTGGAATAGTTATCGTCAGTATAAATGCCAATAATTTTGCCAACTTATTTCCACCAAATTCTCCAACTATTAATATTGAGAGCAGTGCACAAAAAATCATCGATATAAATTGCAATAAATTAGCAAAAATGTCACCCCCCGTCAGCAATCTCCAATGGAGCAAAACATATTCCGTTAACGGTGTCATAAATAACTGTCGACTAGAATTTGTCGGATAAAACTCTACATTTCCGTTTTGAACCCAATGTTCAATCCTAGTAAGGTGGTACGTTAATGAATCATAATTATTCGGTGGATAATACAAGGCAATAAATAATAACGGTAAGATAATAAAAAATGCCGAAACAATATACCATCGCCAATACTTTGGCAATACAAATTTTATATTCAAATTTAAAAAATTTTTTTTAATAAACACTATCACAGTAATTGCTCCAAAAACATACAATCCCCAAAATATGTATTTATTTACTAAATTTAATCTCGAAAATAATTCTGTTGATAAGAAAACAAAAAGAAAATAATATATCCAAATTTTCAGTAATTTACCACTAATCTCTAGCATGTGTCTTAAATCTAACGAAAGATATTATATTTAATAATCTGAAATAAACTCAATAAGCCATCAACAAAACCAATATGTTTTCCCTCCTTATATGTGCGCCCATTATATGAAATTCCCACCTCATAAAACCTTATATTTTTTATCTTTGATAACCTTGCTGTAACTTCAGGCTCAAAACCAAATCTGTCCGACTCTAATTTTAGAGACACACGTCTTATTAAATCACCACGAAAGACTTTATAACCTGTTTCCAAATCAGTTAAATTTATGTTAGTAAATGCATTTGAAATACACGTTAGCAGTTTGTTAAAAACGCTGTGCCAATAATATAAAACACGGTGTGACTCGCCACCAATAAATCTTGATCCATAAACAACATCAGCCATATTGTTTAATATGGGCTTAATAAGTTTTACATAATCCACCGGGTCATACTCCAAGTCAGCATCCTGTATTACCACTACATCTCCCGTAGTTTTTGAAAACGCCATTTTTAAGGCATAACCTTTTCCAAAATTATTTTTAAGAAATAATATTTTAAAAATTTTATTTTTAATATATTTTCTAAGTAAGATGTCAGATCCATCCGTACTACCATCATCGACAACAATAATCTCCTTTTTAAGCCCTAAAGTATCTGATTTCCTCACCTTTGATATTAATCTATCAATGGTTTTCGATTCATTAAAACAGGGTATAACAATTGAAATTTTTTTATATCTAGGTGTTTTAATAGTCATTTAAACTCAAATCCGACATAAATCTTCAGATGGTTCTAACCAATACCTACCATCTTTCTCAATTATTTCATTGGCTTCCTTTGGTCCCCAAGTCCCAGCTTGGTAGGGGAGTAATCTCAATTTATTAACCCTTAAAGCATCAATAAATTTCCACTCTAATTCAACCTCCAAACCCATATTGAAATATGAATGCTCACCCTTTATAGCATCCATAAGTAATCTCAAATAAGCATCTCTCAATTTTCCTAATTGATGGTAACAAAATTGCATCTCTCCTGTCTCACACTCCATTTTAAAACCAGGTTTTTTTACAGCCATTTTAAAGACAATTCCCTCATTTGGCTGTATTCTGAATGTCAAAATATTTGGATTTTCTACCCCCTTACTTTTAAAGACTAATGATATCTCAGTTACGGTTTTCTTAAGCTTTTTACCACCTCTTACATATATCGGAACCCCTGAAAGCTTTCCCTTTTTTAACTCTGTTTTAAATGCAAAAAAGGTGTCTGTCTTTACTACCTCTTTTGAATAATTATCGTACTGCCCCAAAACCAAACTGTTGGGAACAGGTATTAAATTTTTTATTACTGATTTTCTCTTTTCAACAATATCTTCCTGTCGTAAAAAGTCCGGTCTATCCATTGTCACAAAGGCCAACATCTGTAAAACATGATTTTGGCCGACATCTTTTAAAGCGCCAACAGAATCATAATAAGAATTTCTAGATTCAGCCCCAAAACTTTCAGCCACTGTAATCTGTATATGGTCTATTTTTTTATTGTTCCATACTGATTCAAAAACCTCATTATGAAATCTAAATGCCAAAATATTTTGAATTGTATCTTTGGCTAAATAATGATCTATTCTAAAAATTTGTTCTTCTTTATAAAATTTTGCCAAAAGTTTATTCAAGTCAAAAGCCGATTTTAAATTATTCCCAATTGGTTTTTCAATCATTATCTTAAGCCAATTTTTTGAATTTTTGTTTAAACCTTCATTTTCCAAATTTTGAAACACGTCACCATACAAGATGGGATGTGTAGCCAAATAGTAAATTATATTTCCGCTAGTTTTCATCAATTCCTCTTTTAAATAGGAATATACTTTTCTTTGTTTAAAATCACCAAAAAAGAATTTAAACTTACTCCAGAATTTTTCAACATCCTTTTCATTGACAGATATATCTTTTGCTTTGAGTGAATTTAAAATAATTTTTTTTAGTTCACTTTTTTCTCTATCCTTGTGTGAAAGACCAAAAATACTGATATTTTCAGATATATCTCCATCCTTCCATAATTCAAATAGAGCCGGAATTAACTTCTTTTGAGCCAAATCACCAGTGATTCCAAAAATTACAATTTTTAAATCAGACATAACCAATTATACCCGAAACATGTCTATATTTTGGTATACTTTCAAAGTTAGATTGTTCTTACAAAAATCTGGCTGCTTGGCTCAGTGGTAGAGCATTCCATTCACATTGGAAAGGTCAAAGGTTCGATCCCTTTAGCAGCCACCATTCATTTCCAAACAATTCCATATAATTTGTAAGCAATATAATTCGCTGCATAATTTTTTCCAAATGACATCATTCCCAATGCCTGCTCGTTATTTAAAGAACTTGAATAACTGGGTATTTTGCCACCTCTGGCCATCAATCTCAAATTAGTCTCAACTAATGATTTTGCCGACAATGCCTTTGAATACATACTGTTAACTTGGCTTTGCGTATAGCTATTCAAATTCATTAGATACCTAGAGTTTTCTAGAATTTCTTCACTATTTTTGAAATTCTTTGAACTCATACGATATTTAATATATTCATCAATTGTCAAAGCTATATTTCCCTGATTTGCGGCAGCAAGCGCCTGAATGGCGCCAATATTTATCAGATTCTGTTTCAACAATTGCCAATTAGTATTGCTTTCCGAAAAGCCTAATACTATTTTTTGATCTTCTTGAATATCACCTTCAAAATACTGCCATTTATTACTATCTCCAGCAACTATTCGATAATTTCCAACGCTACTTCCAAGTAAACTAATATTGCAATCTTTCACTTCTAAATCATTAGCCACAATCCAACCTTCTTTTTCTTCTTGAACAACATCGTTACACTTTACTTCAACACTCGCTGGTGCATATACATAAAAAACTGACTGTTTCTGTGAATAGGTATTTTCTTCACTCAGCGTCAGTCCTAATCCAAGTTTTGTTAAAACCCAATTCGTTGATTTATCAACAATTGCTCCATGATCTGAACTAAAATCAACCATTTCACTCCCAGTTATTAAAGAACTTTTCTTTAATACTGTCCCATCTCCCTCTCCATTGCTATATGAAATGGGTCTACCATCTTCCCAAATGCCTAAAACCCTATCAAACAATGATCTATCACCCAAAGAAAGCCATTCCTTAGTTGGTACTCCCATTGCATCCAAAGTTGATAGTTTACCGCTAATCAAAGAAGTAGATAGATTTTTACTTTTCAGATACTCACTTGAGTTTCCTAAAACAACAACCCCATTCCTTTTTAAAAATGAAAATGTCGGAATTAAATCATAAACTATTGGTGCATAATTCCGCAATGTTTGGACACCTGTATCATAATTCTTTTTTTGTAACTGCAGTAAAACATTTAAAGCCACGGACGCCACATCCAAATTATCACTTATCTTTACACCATTCCAAGCTTCATAGGCTTTTACAGAACCATAGTGAGGAGATCCAAGAGTAATGACCTTATCAACAACACTTGCATTGTCTTGACTCCAAATTCTTGATATTAATCCACCCAAACTATGACCAACCAAATTCACCTTTTCCCCTTCGCCTAAATTCAGACTTAGAATATAACTATTAAAATCATCAACAATTTGAGACAGTGATTTTCTCCAATCATAATTCCAAACATAAAAATCTTTTCCTTTTTCCAAGCCATTATTTTCCAATCCCTTTATTAATAAATCATAATTTTTTACAAAAGGGGTCATGGACCATTGATTCTCAGGAGAAGTACTGTTAAATAATATCGCTTGATGATTCCAACTCGCCCCAAGACCAGGAAGGAGAATGGTTTTTGTGTAAGAATGTGATAAATCTTCAATTTTAACCACCTTATATATGTTTTCTGAAACACCATTATAGTCACCTCCCCAAGTCATAAGACCTATTCCCTTACCATCTAAAAATATATCTAAATCTATAGAATCTATTGCCTTATTGTCATCAAAATACACCTGAATATTATTTCCATTTATAATGACCCCAACCTTATGGTCAACCCCTTGTGAAATATTGAACTTTCTAGGAAAAACTGTACTCGGATAACTACCTAATAATTTGTAAT
The DNA here is from genome assembly GCA_035562735.1 of Candidatus Methanoperedens sp. GTDB lineage: Bacteria > Patescibacteriota > Microgenomatia > UBA12405 > UBA12405 > UBA12158. Next base: position 6,598 of record DATMWB010000015.1, on the reverse strand, counting down.
TAGTCTTATATATTCTATATAACTTTATGTTGTTATTATCTTGTGACCAACCCAAATCATTATATCTGTAATCAACCAAGTAATATTGTCTTTTATCGTCTGTCACACGAAAAACATACTGTTGGTCAACGCCAGAAATATTTTTTACATTTGCCGAAAATTTATAGTTGCTCGGAATATCTGGTATGTTTGCATATAAAAACGAGTACTTACCTTTGGTAACACTACTGTGTAATACGTTATCTTGTATATACCAACTAGATGTATTTCCAACATTACCAACATTATGTGTCCATTGATTAAGATTACCTGATTCGAAATTATCACTAAAATAGGTCACAGCAAGAGATTTTTTACAGAAAACAAATGATAAAATTAATAAAGTTGGTACAAGATATAAAAATAATTTTGTATATTTCATTACATAAAGATAAACATACAATAAATAATGTCAATAAGTAAAAAATCACACAACATATCTGTAATAACTGTTAACTATAATTCTGCACACCACCTAAACAAATTATTAGATTCATTAAAATTAATCTTAGAAAAGATTGATGAAATAATAATTATCGACAACAATTCACACGATGTAGACAAAATAAAATTATCTAAAGCTACACAAATAATAAAAAACAAAAACAATGTCGGGTTCGGAAAAGCTGTCAACCAAGGAATTCTAAAAGCTAGAAACGAAATAATTTTTTTAGTCAATCCTGATTGCTACCTTGAAAACAAATCAATCATTAAAACAATTGACAAAATTCAAAAAAACCCAAAAATTGGTGCAATAGGAGGAAAAATCAAAAAAGACAAGTCAAATCACTATCATTACACTGCTAATTCAAAACCAACATTTCTTACAGGGCTATTTGAATTTACAAACCTAAAAAAAATTTTTCCAAATAACTCAATATCAAAAAAATTTTGGATTGAAAATTTCTACAAATTTAAAAAACCGATTGAAGTCAATTCACTTTGTGGCGCTTATATTATTTTAAGAAAAAAACTTGGTGACAAACTTAATCTTTTTGATGAAAGATTCTTTTTATACATGGAAGACATTGATTTCGGCGACACAATAAACGAAGGTGGATACAAAGTAATATTTGACCCTAATTCAGAAATAACTCATGTAGGAGGTGCTAGTAGTGGAAGTAAATACAACACCGTTCTAAAACACTGGTATGTCTCAAGAAAAAAGTATTTCCAAAAACACCTCAACCCTATTAAGTCATCAATTTTGACTACTCTTTTTACATTAGAAGAGCAATTCCTTAAGTTTTATCATAGAATTAAGTCAGAACCATATGAATAATCTCTCCCTCCTTCTTCTCACCAAAAACGAATCGGAAAACCTAAAAGAGTGGGGGGGTTGGATAAATGAATTGACAAATTTGGACGAAATCATTGTCATTGATGATTCATCAACTGACGATACTAAGAAAATCCTAAAATCATTTAATTCCAAAAATTTGTCAGTAAAAATTTTTTCTCGAAAACTAAACGATGATTTTTCTAGTCAACGAAACTACGGCCTTTCAAAATGTAAAAATGATTGGATATTGTCACTTGATGCAGATGAAATACCAACAATACAAACAATAAATTACATCAACAATTTGAAGTTAAAAGCCGGTCAAAACTATACATTTAAAAGAAACATCATTTATCTAGGACACAAAATATATTTTGGTCAATGCATCAACGACATGCCAATAAAACTATTCAATAAGAATGAGGGTCAGTATACAAATCCAGTCCACGAAATTTGGACCTCAACTGCCGAAAGTATTGACACACATCAAGTTATCAACCATTTCTCTATAAAAAATTTATATTTATTTTTAGAAAAAATTAATCACTACTCATCCATACGAGCCAATCAACTTTATACAAACGGACATCATCCCCACTTGTGGGAAATTATTCTGTACCCAAAATTGAAATTTATTAATCTTTACTTTTTAAGACTAGGATTATTGGACGGTACTGCCGGAATAATTTTATCTTTAGCTATGTCACTAAACAGTTTTTTAATTCGCGCTAAACTATGGCATCTCTCACAAAAATAGTTTTATACATCTCCCTAACTGTCTATTTTTTTGGTCAGCTATTACGCATAAATATTCAACATATTTCCTTCCCTTTACTTGATATTGCAATAATTTTATTAGCATTTTTAAACATTTTAAGCAAAAAAAATTACTTAAAAAAAACAAATTTACCAGTTATTATTTTTGCAGTATTTTCACTAATAAGCCTAAAAATTAACCTTTTTTATTATCCCTTATCTCTAACTAGTTTTCTCTATTGGATACGCCTTATAGCACTTTTATCATTCTTTGCTTATCCGTTAATAATTGACAAAAAGCTTGAGGATTATTTTAAAATAATCCTCGCTTCATCAATAATATTTGGTTTTATCCAATACTTTTTTTGGCCAGACTTAACATACTTTTCTACATTTAATTGGGATCCTCATTTATACCGTCTTGTAGGTACTTTTTTCGATCCTACTTTTACCGCTCTTATCTTTCTTTTTTTTCTCTTAAAAATATTCTTTCAATATCCCTCCAATCCTTGGCTTTTGTTACCGATTTATATTGGAATGGCTCTTACATATAGTCGTTCAACCCTTCTTACATTTTTTATTGTCTTTACCTTTATTGCTATTAAAAAGAAAAATTTAGGCATTTTTATTACTACTTTTCTGCTTGTCTTTTTAACTGTTTTACTTCTTCCCCGCATGCCAGGTGAGGGGACCAAACTCGAAAGAACTAGTTCAATAAAAGCAAAAATTGAAAATTACAAAGAGGGTTATAAACTATTTTTAACTTCACCTATAATCGGAGTGGGGTACAACAATCTTGGAACTATTCGAGGAAACAAACAATCCCATGCCAATTCGGGATTTGACAGTAGTTTACTTACAATTGCCGTAACGACTGGCATTATTGGTTTATTTTTCTTTGTTAGAATCTTTACTTTGGGATTAAGTTCTACCTCCCTATACTGGCAATGCCTACTACTTTCAGTTTTTATACACTCACTTTTTGCCAATTCTCTTCTGTACCCTTGGGTTTTATTTTATCTGGCTCTTGAAACTAAATATCGTAAGTAATTTCAACAGTTTTTTTAGTTTCATTACCCGCTGGATTTCGTAGTACTATCTCCAAACTATTCTTTCCGGCATTTAACTGAACTCTCAATTTAAAAACCCCATCATCATCAACCAAAGCCAATCTGCCATTTACTGTCACGCTGACATCTTTCTCACTTTTTCCTACTATATCAAAATCTGTTGAGTCAACAGTAATTTTATCTTCAGGTGGATTTACCATGTTTATTGAAGGTGGTTGGTCATCATAAATTACAGTCACAGTCTTTGATAATTCACTATTTCCTTCCTTCTCAGTTGAAGCCACAGCAGTAAAAGTATTTCCACCCTTGTCCAAGGTAATATCTTCAAAGACAAAACCTCCCTTTTCATCTACAACCTTCTTTCCAAGTGGTACGTCATTCTTCATCAATTCAACCTCAACTTTTGGCTCAGCAACACCAGAGATTGAAAATTTTGCACTATTGGTGGCTTCAAAACTTACCACCAATCTGGGAGGCAGGGGAGGTAAAAATTTTTCTTGATCATTTTTAGACAAACTTTTTGTATTTCCCAACAATACTGAAAGTTTTATCAACAAAGGCAAACCAAAAATCAATACTATAACAAAAATTAATACTGTAATTCCACCGAGTATTATCGTTTTCTTTGTAATTTCTTCATCCTCTTTTCGATCTAGTCTTGATCTTTGTTTTGATTTAAAAAATTCTGACATATATTTATATTTTACCTCAGAGCCCCTTGCCAGAATTGAACTGACATCTGTGGTTTACGATACCAAAGCTCTACCGTTGAGCTAAAGGGGCATAGATTTGAGCGGCTAGAGGGAATCGGACCCTCGACTAATCCTTGGGAAGGATTCATTTTACCACTAAACCATAGCCGCACTAGCCTAAATTTTACCATAGATAGTCAGCGTCATTCCTATCTCCAGCATATCAGGGTTATACAATTTTTCCCTATTATCTTGCCAAATCTTTGTCCACTGATATCCATCGCCGTAATACTTTACAGCAATCTTCCACAAATTATCACCACTTACCACCTTATATTCTGTCTTTTCAGCAATAATTTCCCCTTTACCATCCACGGATGTTTCTAAAACAGGTAAAGTCAATTTCTGACCTTCAAAAATTAAGCTAGGATTACTTATGTCATTTGCTTTTGCAATCCCTGTCCACTTGTAACCATCACCATATTCCTTTACAGCAATCTTCCACAAACTGTCATTCTTCTCAACAACCACAGTCTTTTCATTATCATCAATCTTTATTGAATCATCTTTTACTTCACTAATATTCAAATCATTACTAACTCCAGGTAAATCAACATTACCTTTTCTTTTTTCGATAAAATTGACCAAAAATCCCACAACTGCCACCACTACAACTAATCCCAAAAACATACTCACCACATCTTCTTTTGAATTAAAAACATTTGACTTCCTTTGTTTTGCCATATAAACAAACATAGCTAAAATAAATCCTATAGTCAACTCCAAAGGGTCATTTATCTCCGTATAATTATTTCATCATCGAGCTTCTTTATGTTCAGTGGCATTAGCCTATTTAATTCTTTTACAAATTGTTCCGCTCTTTCCAAATTAAGCTTATATATTCTTTCCTTACCTTTAATTTTAAAATCCACTAAGCCTGCTTTTCTCAAAATTGACAAGTGGTTTGAAATTGTTGCTTGAGTTAAACTTAATTTTTTAACAATTTCTCCAACATTCAACTCACCTAAACCAAGCCAAAAAACAATTTTTCTTCTATTTACTTCAGCCAAAGCCTTGTACATTTTATCCATAATTGGATTATATCGATAACCATCAATATGTCAATATATATTAAATAGTTGAAATTTTTATGTTTAGGCTTCAAAATACCCCAATGATTAACTACGACAACAAACAAGAAAAAACCTTAGTTATTGTAAAACCAGATGGTGTTCAAAGAAGCCTCATTGGAGAGGTAATAAAACGTTATGAGCAGTGTGGACTAAAACTTGTTGCTTTAAAAATGCTTATTCCTACAAAAAAAACTGCTTTAGCTCACTATTCAACTGACCCTGAATGGGCATTTAAAACCGGGACCAAAGCACTCGAGGCTGCAAAAGCCAGAAATGAAGATCTTGGAACTGATGATCCAGTAGTTTATGCCGAAAGAATTCGTGAAACATTAAAATCATTTTTGAGCTCCGGACCAGTTGTTGTCATGGTTTGGCAGGGAATGAATGCTGTTGGCGTTGTAAGAAAGATAACTGGTTCAACCGAGCCACTCTCTTCTGTCCCTGGCACAATTCGTGGCGATTACACAATAGACTCCTATTCTGCGGCAAATATGGACAATCGTTCCGTTAGAAATATCATTCACTCATCGGGATCTGTTGAAGAGGCAAAACTTGAAATTGATGTTTGGTTTGAAAAAAGTGAAATTCTAAACTACCGACTTGTGTCAGAAGAAATTATTTATGATGCCAATCTTGATGGTATTTTAGAATAAACATTAAAATCTAATGAAGGTTTTTTGACAATTCAAAAACAACAAAAAGAAGATAAATTATCAAAAGAGCCACACCCTCTCTCCTACTTAAAGCATACTTCTTTCCGATTATTGCGAATACATAAACCATTAGTGTTATTCCTGTCAAAAAAACTAAATCAAATACAAATCCATTCAATTCAACTGGTCTGATAAATGAAGATATACCAAAAACAAATAATAAATTAAATAAATTTGAACCTAATATATTTCCAATTCCCAGTTCACCATCTTTTCTTTTAATTGCCACCCATGTTGTTGCCAACTCTGGAAGTGATGTCCCAATCGCCAGCAAAAAGTATCCTAAAATTGTTTCAGAAATTTTTAAAATATCAGCCAAATTAATAATTTGCTCAATACAAATTTTTCCAGAAAATACCAGTAGTCCTAATGAAAACAAAAGATATATCGGATTAAAATCGACATATTCTTTTTTATTTACTTCAAAATGATTGTATTCTTTCGACAAAATAATTAGCAGTAAAAATATCAAAATCAAAGATATCCCAGCAGACCAGTTCAATACCAAACCCATATAAGAGGAAAGCGCCCAAAATGCCATCATCGCCGCCAAATTAATTGGAATATTTATATCAATATCTCTTTTTCGAATTCTATAATTATTAAAAAGAGCACTAATACCCAAAATCAAACATAAATTGGTAATATTGCTACCAATAATGTTTGAAACTAACAACTTATTATGTCCCGATATTGAAGTAAAAATACTGGAAGTTAACTCCGGTAAAGAAGTCCCAAAAGCCACCACCGTAAAACCAATTATAAAATCACTTACTTTCAATTTCTTTGCTAACGAAGAAGCTTGATTCACAAATACCTCAGCAGATTTCACTAGAAAAAACAAACTTACGACAATAATCAAAAATGTAAGCATATAAATATCTTACCTTATCTTATTAAACTTTCAAAAAAA
>DATMWB010000014.1:0-54210 GCA_035562735.1 Candidatus Methanoperedens sp. | reverse complement strand
GGAGAGAGAGTTGGTAAGATGGCTTTACAATCTTGTTGAATATACTTTTGAACTGAGCTTGTAGATCCATTACTACACTTAATCATTTGTGATCCGAACTCACCCACTGCCAAGTTGTAACATTTCTGCTCACCATTCTTTAGGGTTTCAGTTAATCCAGCGAATATGTAGCGACAACCGCCGGGAGAGAGAGTTGGTAAGATGGCTTTACAATCTTGTTGAATATACTTTTGAACTGAGCTTGTAGATCCATTACTACACTTAATCATTTGTGATCCGAACTCACCTACTGCCAAGTTGTAACATTTTTGCTCACCATTCTTTAGGGTTTCAGTTAATCCAGCGAATATGTAGCGACAACCGCCGGGAGAAAGAGTTGGTAAGATGGCTTTACAATCTTGTTGAATATACTTTTGAACTGAGCTTGTAGACCCATTACTACACTTGATCATTTGTGATCCGAACTCACCTACTGCCAAGTTGTAACATTTTTGCTCACCATTCTTTAGGGTTTCAGTTAATCCAGCGAATATGTAGCGACAACCGCCGGGAGAGAGAGTTGGTAAGATGGCTTTACAATCATTTTGAACGTAAGTTTGAACAACACTTGTCGAACCGTTACTACATTTAATTTTTTGTGAACCCAGTGAAGAACCAGCCAGGTTGTAACATTTCTCTTGACCATTTGTTAATGTTTCCGTTATCCCAGCAATTAGATATCTACATCCACCTGCTGACAACGTTGGTATTGTTTCTTCACAATTCCTAGCTACAAGATAGTTTTGTGCCACAGAAGCAACCCCATTAGTACATTTCCATTTTCTAGATCCTAATAGATAGGGTGTTTCACAATATGTTGCACCATTAGCTAAATAGGGTCTTCCAGAAGCAGCCACACAACCTCCTGCAACTGTTGGAGTCAGTGGGGACTTTGTTACAGTGGGAGCCCCAGTAGTAGAACATTTTCCCCCATTACATTTAAGAGGTGAATTACACGTATTATAGATAGGTGTTGCTCCAACATACTCAGTTAAACAACATCCCTGTCCCAATGCACCACATATATGAGCCGCCTTATTCCTTGTATCCTGATTGGTTTGTACCAGTTTTGTTGCTACCGGAACCGCTACCGCCATCAACAATAACCCTATCATCAAAGGAATTTGAGCGAAGCCCTTTTTCATAATTTTATTTTAGATTTTTACTTTGTATAAACTACTACTAATAATCAGTTTTACACGTTTAATAATAAGGGTCAATATATCAAACAAAAACAAATTACCATCTTTCTGAATTTTTACTGAAAAAACTTCCCATTTCTCTCCACAGCAACTTCCACATCAATTCACACCCTCGGAAAAAAATACCCACATCTCCCAATAAACTTTTATTTTCTATATAGTCCAAATCACTTTCCATCCAGTCTCTAAATTTTAACTTGTGATATCCATTTAAAATCCAAGGTGACAAAATACCCGGTCGGACACGAGTCCTATACTTTGAGTACTTTTGATCTATTTTTTTCTCTTCATCCAAAGGTAAGGGTCTAGGTCCAATCAAAACCATCTCACCTTTTATCATATTTATAAATTGAGGCATTTCATCCAAACCACAATGAAACAAAAATTTTCCCACCTTTGTCAACCTTGGATCATTTCTTATCTTAAACACCGGTCCATCAGCCTCATTCAATTTTATATATTTTTTCTTGATTGTTTCAGCATCTCTACACATCGTTCTAAATTTTATGATTTTAAATATTTTCCCCTTATACCCCACTCTATTCTGAAAAAATAAAATCGGCCATCCAGAAAAAATCCACACCAACAAAGTCAGCCCAAATATGACCGGACTAAATACCAACAAAAATAACAATCCCAAAATTCGATTCAACATAAAATTCCTTTATACACTTATCATATAATCTTATCAATGACCTTTAATTTCATCCTTACTTGTTTTATCTTAATAATTCCAATTTTTGGGAAAGCCATCAATTATTCTGAATCCCTAATTCTTTATGGCGGAACAATTCTTTTATACTTTACCTCTCTAAATCATAAAACATCAAAAAAAATTAACAAAAAACTTGTATATTTTGAACTAATACTTATATTTTTATCCTTACTTTCAACTCTTTTTTCAAAAAATATTGGTTTTTCATATTATGCTCTATTTAACCTTATCTTTTGTTTTATCCTGTTAAATCTATCTTTAAAATACCTGAAAATTGAAGAGGTATCCAAATACATTCTATATTTTTCTTTTTTTTACTCAGTAATTTTTTTGTTAAACAAAATCGGACTAGTCACTATCCCCCCCGACGAGTCCCTCGATAATTTTATTCTTCAAGTATGGGGACACAGCTATTTTGCCGATTTGCTCATCTTTTCTTTTCCTTACCTCCTCTTTAAACTAACCAATTCGACTTCTCTTACTCCATCAAAAAAACTTTTTAATATTATCTCAATTATCTTTATTTCAACAATTATTTTTCTTACCAATTCTCGCTCAGCCATAACTGCTCTGACCTTGGGTACTATATATATAGTATTGCCCAAAATAGCTCGCCACCTTCAAGCCCCCTTTGTCATTTTGCTTGTTATTTTTACCCTTATAACCAATCTTCAATTTCTCTCTCAAAATAAATATACAAAAAGTTTTGATGGTCGGAGGCCAGAATATTGGCAACAAGCTATAAATGCTTTTTTGGATCGTCCAATTCTTGGACATGGACCGGGAAACTTCTTCTATATAAACAAGCTTTACCAAAGCTATCCCGATACCAACACCAACTACGCTCACAATTCTTTTCTAGAATTTCTATGTCTAAATGGTCTACCTTTTACTCTTATATTTTTTGGCACTATCCTGGTCAGCCTAAAATATCAACACCAAAACCATCGACTTAGCTTCGCAATAGCTTTCTCAGCTTTATTAAATTCTCTACTCGATCCTAGTTGGAATTCTATAGGCATTTTTTCCTTATCTTTATTTTTTATTTTTTATGAGTTTCCACATTTTGTATCCCCTGCTTTACCTTCCGATAACAAACATCCTGCCAGCCTAATCCTCCTCATCATCATTTCTTTATTTTTTATTAGCAAAACAGCTTCTGATTACTTCTATATCAGTCAAAAATACAACCTAAGCCAATCTCTTGATCCCTTCAATATAAATCCCCGTTTAAAAAATGTTAATGAAAAAAATCTCCAAAGTAGTCTCACTCTATTTAAAAATTATTTACCTCTTTATCGAACACTGGCCGAAAATACAACAAAAGTCAACTTTTATCAAAAGTTAATTGAAATAAACCCACTCGAAGAAAATATCCAATCTTATATTAATCTCGCCAAATATCAGCTCTTAAATAATGATTCTCATGGATTAGACCAAACACTCTATTTAGCAAACAAAAATCTAAACATCGACGCTATCCCAGTTTCAAAAACAATCGAACTTGCAAAAATAGCATACGAACAAGGTATTTATAAATATGAGCAGGGAGATAAAAATAGCTCTATCAATATCTTAAAAATTGCTCTTCATTTTTCTCAGGGTTGGAGTCATTTTTACATCGAACTTGCCAATGCCTACTGGCACAACGGTGACACCAATACAGCCACAGAGCTCCTAAAAACAGAATGCCAACAAAATGTAGATTCAAAATTACATTGCCAAGAATATCTCAATCAAAATTCTTCCAACTTTATGCGACCGGGAGAAAATGAATTTAAGCAAACAATTCTCAATCTTACTAATTGATTACTTTTTTATAAACACTCTTCCCTAAAAATTTCATTATTTTTAGATATCTCCCACCCAATCTTCTTGGTTCAGTAAACAACCTAAATAACCATTCTCCTCCCAAATTTCTTAACCACCTTGGTGCCTGCTTTTTGTTTCCACTAATAAAATCAAAGGCAGCCCCGACAGTAACTATTACTTTATTTAGCCCCCTCTTTTTCATTTCATAAGCCACTTCCACTTGTTTCTTTGAACCCAACCCCAACCACACCAACTGACCTTTAGACATATTCAATTTAATGAAAAGTTCATTATAATCTTCAACTGAAAATTTATCTTTCATTGGCATAACAATATAATCACCTATTTTTTTAAAAAAGCTCATATTTTTTTTGTCTCCTACAAAAACATATTTACAAAAATCCATAGACAATATTTCCTCCATCAATTCAGGTCCATATACCCTTTCTCCCTTACCCGTCTTTAATCGAATACCCCAAACCAAAGGCATTCCATCAGGGGTAATTAAATCTGCCTTATTAAATAAGTATTCGAAATTTTTATCTTCATTCACCATTTTTACTTCATTTAAGGTACAACAATAGACCACTGTTCCTTTTTTCAACTTAATCCTCTTTTTAATAAATTGAATGCTTTCATCAAAATTCATCAAACTCAAATTAATTCCCAATATTCCAACTTTTTTATTCATTATCTACATAATCTCTAATTTTCTTTTCAAAAACTTTATCAGAAAACTTCCTTACTGAAGAAATACAAGTCTGTCTACTAATCTTTTTTTTATTAAATTTTTTGATTGCCTCATACAAGGATACTTTATTGAATTCTTTATATAAAATCCCATTGACCCCGTCAACAACACTCTCAACCACTCCACCAGACATATAAGCAATAACCGGAGTTCCTAATTTTAAAGCTTCAATTGGTACCATTCCAAAATCCTCTTCCTTTGATGTATATATCAACGCCTTTGCGTTAGCCAATATTTTAAATTTTAAATTATCGTCACACTCTTCTACAAACTCAACACAAGTATCAGCCATATTTCTCAACCGACTAATTTCCCCACCTTTTCCCACCACTATCAATGGAATTTTATAAAAAGAGCAGGTAGATACTGCCAAATCAATTCCTTTTTGCCTTACTAGACGAGACAAACAAACAAAGTAGTTATCTTTTTTACTTCCTTTTCTTACCCCAAAATTCCCTCCTACTGGAGGATATACAACCACCGCCACTCTACCGTAATATTTTTCAATCCTCTTTGCCACATTGACCGAATTTGCCATCATTACATCCGGTCTTTTCGCTCCCATCCAGTCAACATATCGTAATATTTTTTTCCACGGCCAAAAGAATAGTGACCATGGTTTTGTCTTTATCCATCCAATCTCATTAAACTCATCATATAAATATCTTGGAGGTGTATGAATATATGATAGATGCTTGGCTCCCTTACCCTTTTTTACATTTTTTGACATAAAGGAATGTGATGAAGATATTACTAAATCATACCTACTTAAATCCAATAATTCCCAATACATCCAAGATATTAATTTAATTATTGAAACATATTTGCTGACATTATCCCCCTTTATAATTCTCTGAAAAATTGAAGTTCGAACATTAATTTTTGGAAACCTTTCTTCAATTCCTTTTAAGGCTTTGGGGCTAATAAACAAAGTATAGAAATCAGCCGCAGGATACATCTCCATCAATTTCATAACTACCATCTCTGCCCCACCAATACTCATCATTACATCTGAGACAATCGCAATTTTTTTCCGTTTCATTATGCCAATTATACCTGTTAAAATCAGCTTATAGATGGAAACAACTTCCAAAAAAATTATAATTGTTTTCAACAATCTAAATATTGGTGGGATTGAAACAAAAATCGTTGATATTTCAAAACACTATTCCAAGAAAAAAAATTACAAATTAACGATTATTTTAAAAACAAAAATCGGTCCACTACTTGCAAAAATTCCACCCAATATCAATCTTGTCCACCCACCTCTTACTGACAAATTAAAGCTAAAAACCCTAATATTTCCTTTTTGGTTATCCTGTGCATTCAACAAAATAAAACCCAATCTTGTTATTGCCTTTGGCAATTACAGTGCTATCTCTGCCATCATAGGAAAAATGTTTAGTTTTTCAAAAACGAAATTAGTCATTAGTGAAGATTCAAGTATTATTCAACAGTTAAAAACAGATTCTTTTTCGTTTTTAAGAATTATTTTAGTAAAAATTTTATATCCTTTTTCAAATTCAATAATCGTCTTATCTCAATCAGGTAAAAGCAACTTACTAAAAATAAAATCTTCTTTAAAAAACAAAATTGCTATCCTTGAAAATTGGCTCCCCAATACTTATCCCAAACAAATTTCTAATCAAAAAAGAGATATCGACATCTTATTTTTAGGTCGTTTTGAACCTCAAAAGAACCCTCTTAAATTTCTAAAAATATGTAAACGTTTATTAGCAAATAATCCAAAATTAAATATTTCTATGGTAGGCTATGGCTCCCTAACTCCAAAAATTAAAAAATATATTTTTAAAAATAATCTAAACCCTCAAGTTTCACTTCATCCAAAAACAACGAAATCATATAAATACTTCCAGCGTTCAAAACTTTTTTTATTAACTTCAAGGCACGAGGGCTTTCCCTTGACTCTTCTGGAAGCTACCGCCTCCGGTTCAATACCAATTTGTATTAGTCTTAAAGAAATCCAAAATTATTTTGACTTTTCTTCTAATTATCTTTTGTATAATACAAACACCAAGGCTATTAAAAATATTAAAAAACTGCTATCAAATTCTCACCAAAGAAAGCTAATCTCAAGTTATTATCAAAAGAAAACATTGTTAAATCAACAAATAAATTTTAATAATACTGTTAATCACCTAAGCAAATATTTGTAATGAAAACAAAACATACCCTCATGATTGTCTTCCATGATATGCGACTTGGAGGTATCCAAAGGAAAATTCTTGACATTATCAAATACCACCAAAAGTTTCTCCCTAATACAAAGATAATTTTATGTCTTCGAAAACGTGAAGGAATTTTTCTAGATTGTATCCCCAAAGATATAACCGTACTTGCTCCAAGCATTCATACACATAATTTCAATATAACTTGGTTTACTCTCTGGCTAATCCAAAAACTAGCCATTGTTAGACCAGACAAAATTCTTTCCTTTATGGATCTTGGAACTGTTCCCACTTTAGTAGCTCTTCAGCTCTTACCATGGCTTAAACCTCGCTTAACCATTGGTGAAGACATCCTTACCTCAAAATATGTCTATACAGAAACTTTTCCTTCCTTAAGAAAACTACTCATAAAATGGCTTTACCCCCTTGCCAACACCATCCTTGTCCAAACTCCTATTCAAAAAAAAGATTTAGAGCAAATGATTTATCATGGACATTCGCAAAAAAATATTGTTGCTTCACCAAACTGGCTACCCCTCGACTACCCACCTCAAAAAATAATTCCACAAAACAAAAGACTAATCGATATCCTCTTTGTCGGTCGTATTGATGCCCAAAAAAATTTACCACTCTTTCTTCAAATAATTAAATTAGTAACCAAAAATGTACCCAAATTGAAGGTTAAAATTGTCGGAGATGGTGATGACCGCAAAAAAATCATCAAACTAATAAACAAATTATCTCTTCAAAAAAATGTCGAAATTATCAAACCAACACTAGACACTTCAAAATATTATTCAAATTCCAAGATATTTCTTTTATCCTCTGACTATGAAGGTTTTCCATTAACTTTGATGGAAGCCATTAGTAGTGGCTGTATTCCAGTTCTCAGAAACATCCCCGAAATATCACAGTTTTTTACAAAGGATAAATCAAAAATAATCTACGATACAGATATCCAAGCAGCCAATATTATTCAAAAAGATCTTAAAATACCAGTCACCACTTATCTACAAATCTACCTCGATAAAATTCTTAAAAATCAGCAAAGACATATCCGTAACTATATCAAATACTTTTAATCGGCCACAGACTTCCAGTTAATTTGTACCAAATATAACGTTTAGCTTCAAAGGCTATCCCATTTGTGACATTACATCCGCTATTACAATTTTGGCAATCCCTCCTGGGTAAGTTTTTCCTAAAAAGAATATTTTTTTTATCAAAATATATCTTGCCAACCGATCTTTTTTCTTTCAAAAAATTTCCAATAGGTCTCACTGACAAACAGTAGTAAACATCCCCCAAACTATCAATTACAAAGTCATCTTTCAAAAAGGGACAAGGAGTACTTCGATAAGACGATTCCCCATACATCTGAATCATGTCGTCCCAATAATATCGAATCAACGAAAACTTATTTCTCGAGTTACGAACATCTCCAAGTACCTCCAAGAAATCATTTTTAACCATCGAATTTATCCCTATTTTTTTCTCTTGTGACTTATTTTTCAAAAAATCTTTATGAAAACCTACAATTTGAAAACCGCCATTTATTTCATTCTTCTGTAACCATTTTTTCATCTCCCAATAACTTTTTACATTTTGTCTCATTATCACCGTTGAGACTCCCACACTGATATCAAACTCATTACATATCTTTTTTAAGCGATTAATCGTCTCTGTTGCTTTTTTAAATCCCTCAGGTATCCGCCTCAATTTATCATGCACTGACCCAACCCCATCAACTGATACTGAAACCGCTACCTTTATTTTTCTTTTAACACAATATTTTGCAATTTCTCTTATACTCTCCTCAATTATTTTTGGTAAAAATCCATTCGTATTAAGCACCAATCTCCTCAGCTTTGGCATTGAGTCAACGAAAAGTTTTACAGATTTGACATAGTCAGTATATAAAACCGGCTCCCCGCCTGAAATTGTTAGATTACGTATATCAGAAAAAATATTATCTTTCATAAGCTCCTGCCATTTCTCATATGTAATCTCATTTTTAGGTCTAATCTTCCATATATTACACATCACACATCTTGAATTACATTTGTATGTCAAATTTATCATCAGACTCCTAGGACTCAAAGGAAAAAACTTTGATTGTATGTTGTATCGGAAAAAACCGTCCAACAACTCACCAATTTTTCTAAAAACACCTCTTTTAGCTATCTTCATCTCTATGTAATATAATAACCTATGTTTAAATGGGTAAAACAACGGCTAAAAACCTTGAGTATTTTTGAAGTTTTTATTTCAATTTCAATTATTGTCTTTGTCGTCTTTGTTATCAAGTTTTTTGGTCAGAAAGTCGAATGGAAAACTGTCAAAATCGAAATCATCAACAAGAGTTGGGCAGAAAATTACAATCCCTATGGATACAGAACCCCATTTTGGCTCAGTGACAAACTAAAAATAGGTCAAAAGGAATATGGTAAGTCAGGAAAAGTTATTGCCGAAATAATCAATGTCGAAAACTATGAAAGAGGTTCAGAAGAAGCTGATGTCTACCTAACAGTGAAATTAAGAACAACCTATCAAAAAAGAATTCAACAACATATTTTCAAAAATAAGCCTTTAGACCTAGGTTCCGCCATCGAAATTGCCCCAGATCAAAATATTGTTTATGGGCAAATTGTTGATATTGACATGCCATCATCAGGTTATCCAAAAAAAACATTTACCGTTACCGCTCGGGGTCGAGGAATTGATGCCTATATAATAAACAATATAAAAATTAACGACGTTATGAAAAATCGCTATGATCAAAGCATCATAGCTACTATTACTTCATTTCATACTGAAAAAACAACCAGAATATATGTTAGTGAATTGACCAACAACAACCAAAGTCTAGGTTTTAAACTAAATGAAAATGCCAAGGATGTTGTTGTAACCTTTCAGGTAAACACCGAACTTATTGATGGACGTTGGTATTTTGCGGGACACCAACAAATTAAAGTTGGCAACTCTATATACTTCTACAGTCAAAACATCAATTTATATGGCCTTGAGATTGAGGATGTCAAATAACCAGCGACTTTTTCTTTTTCTAAGCGGATTTTACTTACTATTTTTCGTTATATTTAACGTAAAATCATACATTTTAATTTTCTTATTAGCTCCAGCAATACTCTTCCTTTATTTTAAATTTTCGTTGATAAACACCACCCTTATAACTTTTTTCCTCTCTCTACCTTTTGAAAATAATCTTCGTGAGTGGCTATTTGAAGTAACAAATCCTCTCTTTGTTGGTGTCCCCACATCTGGATATTCTTTTTATTTTGGATTAAATTTAAAACTAATTTTCGCCTTATTTTTGTTTCTCCTTCTAATCATCAACTACAAAAAAATTTCTTTACCTTCCTTCAAAGACGACTGGCCATTAATTATTTTTTTTAGTATCGCTTGTATAAATACCATATTTTTCTCTTCAACCATCACCTTCCTCGGCTTACTCAGACTTTGGCTTTCAGTCTTCATATATTTTTCAGCCAAAATATTTTTTAAACAAAAATTTAATCTATTTCCTATCATTGTCAGTTCAATATTCATTTTTTCCACTCTTATTGGGTTTAATCAAATAATCAAACAAAGACCACTCGGAAAATTCATTGAACTAACACCCTCTTTTAGTGAAGATCAAGGTTATTCAACAACTGATGGATTAGCACAATACCGTGTCTCTGGATTTATTTCTCACCCAGTTTACTTTGGTAGTTTTATGTCTATTCTTTTACCAATATTTATAAGTTATGGAATTTACACAAACTACGCCATGACCCTTCCAATATCACTTATCGGAATTATTACAATGCTTGGCACAAATAGTCGCTCTGTTTGGTTCACACTTTTACTTTCCCTCATTATGCTTTTTCCAAATATAAAAAACAAATATTTACCTCTAATTTCCAAAAAATGGGGGAAAATTATTCTTTCAATATTTATAGCCATTTCCATAATTATTATCGCCAGTAGAATTCAATCAATTACCAAAATATTTGAAGACAATGGCAATGCTTCCATTAGATTAGAGCTAATGTGGCAAAGCTTAATTATGGTTAGTCAACATCCCTTAGGAGTCGGTTTAAATAACTTTACCAACTATCTTATTGAGCAAAAATTACCCAAAAATCTTGACGGTTTTATCGTCCCCGTTCACAACACCCTATTAATTATTACTTCCGAACTTGGCATTTTTGCTGCTTCATTTTTTATCTTTTTTGTCTTCAAATCAATATTTTTTAAAAAAATAAAACCCTCTTCATATCTAATATGCTTTGGAGCTATCGTCGGGGCCATGACCTTTCTAATTAGCAGTCAATTCCATCCTTTACTAAATTTAGATCCAAGTTTTGATTTATTTATGTTTACTCTTGGTTTTATTAACTCTCAATGTCAACCATCATCAAAGACTTAACTGTCGCCATTGTAACCTATCAAAGACCAAAACAACTTGAAAAATGTCTTGAGAGTCTTTATAGACAGTCACACCACCCCCAAAAGGTATTAATAATCGACAATTGTTTTCATCAAGAAATCAAAAATCTTTGCCATAAGTATAAAAAGCTCCAATCCACTTATTATTTTATTAAAAAACCCAGCATTCCACTTGCTCGTAATCAAGCAATAAAAAAATGTCATACAAAATATTTAGCATTCATAGACGACGACTGTATCCTTTACAAAAACTGGACAATATCTGCATATGATTTTATAAAAAAACATTCCAAAGTAGCCTTTGTTGTAGGAAAAACAATCCTCTTAAATAAGCAGAGTCAAATAGCTAAATGCCAATATGATAATTATCAAAAATGGTTCAATCTTTCTCATCCTCTCGACACCAAAAATGTAATTTTTAACCACCAGAAAATTAAGAATTTTCGTTTTGATCAAAAATTTAAAATATTTGAAGATGTTGACTTTAACCAACAACTAAAAGAATATCAGTTTGTCAGTGCTTATAATCCACAAATGGTTGTTAGCCATCCTGAAAACTCAAGCCTCTTTTCAAGCCTAAAAAAAAGTTACATCCGTGGTCAATTCAAGGCAAAAATAACAAAAAAATGGGGTAACTTTGATAACTATCAGCCTTCAATATTCCCATTAAATTTTTCCATTACCTCTATTCTAAAAATTGCCTTTATTATCGGGTACAATAAAAATTTTCCAAGACCTATTACCATCATTAATAAAAATGATTCCGGAGCCAACCAACAAAGGTCACAGGCATTTTTCAAATTTCTGACAAAACATCACCATTATGTAACTACTCTTGATTCACATCAAGAATTTCAAAAAGTTATTGCCTCTCGTCGCTACCTTTTTATTTATGGTTGGCGCCTTTTAAAATATCGCCTCCTCAAAAGTTATTACACTTATCATCAGCTTGATATCTATCCCCTACTTTTAATTGAAACCATGCTTTTAAAATCAATGATTCTAAATCGGCTTTTACAAAAAAACAAAACAACTCTAGCAATTGTTCAATACCCCGAAGACATGCTCATTGTTACAAATCAAAATAGGCCATATAAAACTTTATATGACTCCCCCACTATTTTTTCAAGCGAACTAGAACACAGTCAAGTATTCTCTAAAAATACCATTAACATACTTAAAAAGTATGAAAAGATGGTTTTTCAAAAATCTGATTACACATCCTTTCACTGGTACACTTATAAAAAACTAGCCATACGACTTGGCTTCAAAGCCGAACATTCTCTTTGTTTAAATTGGGGTTGTCAAAAACAATCTTCAATCTCAGTTTTTAAAAAACCAATCAAAATAATTCATCTGGGTAAACTAAATTCATATTGGGTCAATCCAAAAATGTTGTCATATATTTCCCAGCATCATCAAATCGATATTTTCAGTTATGAAAAACCAGATCCCACTTTATATCCAAAACTAGACAACTATAAATCATATTTAAAAAACGAAGATTCAATTTCAAATTACCAACTTGGTCTAATAACTTTATCTCAAGACAAACTTCGTTCCGAAGGCTTCTCAGCTAAACATCTACTTTATCTTAGCTATGGTCTTCCTGTTTTATGTCCTGAATGGAGAAAAGATGAGCTACTTAAAAAGGCCACCATCTATTATAATGAAAAGAATATTGACAAACAGATTAAAAAATATTCTCAAAAAAAGTATTGGTTTTCAAAACATCAAGAATCATTAAAAATCTACAGAAACTTGGATTGGAATATTACACTCCAACCTTTACTTAAAATAGTTCCAAAACACACATGAACCTTCCCAAAAAAATAAAACTAGCTCAAATAGAAGTTTCCACTTGGTGGCAAGACATGCTAATTCACGCCTCTCTTAACCTAAAAAAACCCCTCAATAAACCCACCTCAATTATTTTTAATCTAACTCCAAACTGTGTTCTCAAATGTCGACAATGTGACATTTGGAAAAATCCTCCTGAAAAACATCTCACCTTTAATGAAGCTAAAATTATTATTGATAGACTTCACTCTTGGCTTGGCAACTGCTACATTTTTTTTACTGGTGGGGAGCCGCTGATGAACAAAGATCTCCCTAAAATTATTGGTTATGCCTATAGTCTAGGAATAATTTCTCACATTAATAGCAATGCTACTCTTTTAGATAAACCAATGGCAAAAAAGCTAGTTGAAAATCATTTGTATGCCATTTCCATATCTATAGATGGTGCAACCGCAAAAACCCACGATTATCTTCGCGGTGTACCAGGTACCTATGGTAAAGCCATCAAAGCCATCAAATATCTTCAAGAAACACCATCAAAACCATATATATATATCAACACCGTTATGATGAAACAAAATGTCGCTGAATTAGAGAAATTAATAAAAATTGCCAAAAAGAATGAGACTAATGGTATTAGCTTTCAATGTCTTCTTCCGAATCTAGGACCAAATAGTAGTACTCACATGTCAAAAAATAACCCACTTTGGCCGCAAAAAAGCAAAATTACAGCCGTTTTAAAAAAAATCATTAAAACTACTAAGTCAGAACCCATCATTATCACCTCGCACTCAGATCTTAAAACTGCCATTCGTTACTACCAAAATCCCAATATGTTTAGTCGTCAACCCTGTGCAGCAGGTGTCAACAACTTTATCATCGACCATCAGGGCAATATTCGCCTCTGTTTTGGCTTCCCAATTATCGGCAACATCTTAAAAGATACTCCTCAAACCATCTGGTGGAGTAAGACAGCTCAAACCCAACGTGATCATATTCGAAATTGTCGACAAAGTTGTAAAATTATTGTCTGTAACAAAGCCGACACTAGGCGAAACAAAACCGCTGCTCTCAATCTTTTTGAATAATTCCCACTCCCGGATCTTCTCGAATCTCAATCAATTTATATTTTCCACTCTTTTTAATTTCTTCCCAAAATTTTCTCGTACCATATACATTTCCATCTTTATCTGGACTAAAAACATCATGTATTACCAAAAATCCACCTTTCACTACTTTTTTCCAAAATAATTCAAAATCCTGTTTTACTCCCTCATAGGAGTGATCCCCATCAATATGCACATAAGCATATTTTTCCTTTTTATATTTTGAAGCATATTCTATAGTAGTCATGACATGCAAAGAAATGTATTTTTCTAAGCCAAATTTACCAAAATATTTTTTTGGATTACATTTCTTCCAAAAACCCTGACCACCCCAGTGTTTCCCCGCAACCTTTCCATAATCATCCATATCATATGCCGCATCAACAAAATTCACCTGGCCATAGTTACTATCTTTACATGCCAAGGCACACACCGCTGGTATAAATCCCCATCTACTTCCCACACATAAAATATTTTTAGCTTTTATCAATCTAATTAACGAATAATGGACCCAACCATATCCCAAGCCTCCTTTACTAATATCCTGATGGTGCCAAACATCTTCACGGGCAAAATACCTAATAAACTTTTCGGTATTCTCTTTATTTACTAAATTTCTATCAGAACTCCAATCAAACATTAATCTCCATTATAATACATTCAATTACATGAAATTAGCCTTTCTCAAAAAAAGTTCTCTACCAATTGATTTTTCATATTTTCCAAATATTGTTGACCATCCTAAAACTACAAAAAACATATTGAAAAATTATTACCAAACTCCAGTTTTCATTACCGACAAAGATATTATCAAAAAACGTTTAAATCAAATTCCAAAAAATGTAAAGGTTGCTTATTCTTATAAAACAAATTACGACATAGCTAAAAATTTCAATTTTCAGTTATCTGAAGTTGTTTCCAAATTTGAGCTAGAAATGGCTCTAAAACAAAAGTATTCCTACGAGTCAATTATCTTTAATGGCCCAAATAAAGGCAATCTTCACCAAATTCTATCTCAACCACTAACTATAAATATAGACAACTTTACGGAATTAAAATCCTTATTTGAATATAAAAAAAATATTAATGCTAAAATCGGCATTAGAATTAATTCCGACTTTCATCCAAGTCGTTTTGGCTTTAATATCGAATCAGGAGATGCAAAAAAAGCCATATCCTTACTTCATGAACACCATATTCCATTAAGTGGTCTTCACATTCATATCGGCAGTGACATCCACCAACCAAAAACATATCAGAAATATTCCAACATCGTCTCCAGCTTTATTTCCAAATATCTATCACAAAATACTCTAAAATATATCGACTTTGGTGGTGGCTTTCCATCACACTCCATTATTCCCGGTTCAGAGGTTCAATCCCAACCTGATATAAAAAGATATATTGATGCAATCTCAATACCCTTAAAAAAACACATAAATAGAAAAATCTCCCTCATTATTGAACCAGGACGTTTTTTAGTTGATGATTCAACTATCATGGTCAGTAAAGTAATTGACTCAAAATTAAGTGCTAATTCCCAGTCAGTCACTCTAGACACAACCATCAACATGCTTCCGTCGGCCTGGTATCATAAATTAATTATTAAAACTTACAATCAAGATTTTTCTCCCCAGCAGAATATCTCCTCAAAAGTTCTTTCTACCAAAATTTTTGGTTGTACCTGTCAAGAATCTGACCTACTCTACCAAGATATCCTTCCTCCCCTTTTTCCAAACGACTTTGTTATTTTTTTCGCCATCGGAGCATACAACCTAAACCAAAGTCCTGATTTTATCTTCAAAAAACCAAGGTCAATTTTTATATAAATTTTTAAGCTGGTATACTCTTTTCTATCTATATGAAAATACTTTCAAATACTCCTGAATTAACTTTTAATGATGTCTTACTCCTGCCAGCTTATTCTGATTTTTCAATGATCGAAGACACTATAAAAACAAATTTAAAAACAAAAATTTCAAAAAATCTTGAAATTGATATCCCTATTTGCTCGTCACCAATGCCAAATATTAGTGAAACAAAGATGGCTATCGCCCTAGGAAAACTTGGTGGTATAGCATTTTTGCATTGTTTTCAAAGCTTTAAAAAACAACTTCAACAAGTCAAAGAAATTAAAAAACATCATGTAAAAATTGCAGTATCAGTTTCTGATTTTTCCCCAAAAGGACTACAACATGTTTCGCGTTTACTAAAACTAAAAACTGATTTGATATGTATTGAAACCGCTCAAGCTGAAAACCTACAAACAATTAACTTTTTAAAAAAAATCAAAAAGAAACACCCCTCCGCCCAAGTATGTGTTGCTCTTGTTGTCACCGGCAAAGCCACCGAAGCCTTAATCAAGGCTGGGGCCGATAGTATTCGAGTTGGCATTGGTGGTGGTTCTCACTGTACCACCAGACTAGTTACCGGCGTTGGTCGACCTCAACTAAGTGCAGTTCTAGATTGCTATCAAATAGCCAAAAAATACAATGTCCCCCTAATTTCTGATACGGGAATCGAACATGCTGGCGATATTACCAAGGCCATTGCATTTGGTGCCAGTGCAGTAATGATTGGTGGTCTTTTTTCAGGTACAGACGAATGCCCAGGTCCAATTATCACCAGGAATGGCCAAAATTATAAATTTTCTGCTGGTATGTGCAGCAACCAAACTGAATACAAACCCAAATTATCTCCTATCAACTATCTCCAGCTTATAAAAACAATCATAAAAAAAATAATCCATTATCCATCATCAAACAAAAATCATTTTGTATCCAGTTACAGTCAGCCCTTTAGTTTTACTCATGAAGGCGTTTCTGGCCTAATCCCCTATAAGGGTAGTGTTATCCAAATTGTTGGAGAACTCGTTGGTGGACTACGTCGTTCCATGTGGTATCTCGGCTGTAAGAATCTCGATGAAATTAGAAAAAACACCGAAGTTGTTGTCGTTTCTCCAAATACAACTCGAGATAACATACCTCGTATTTAACCAATGATAAGGTTTTCTTTAAATAATTTGAATTCTTTTATTATTCGAAATACCACCAAATATATTGTCTGGGATTTTGATGGCACTTTATACGAAAATAAAAAGCTAGGTCATGACCTTTTCCAAGAGTTTTATTTAGTTGCCAAGAAAAAAAATAAAACTCTTTCCACAAATTCCTTCAAAAAGATAAGTGAAAAATTTGGTTCTTGGTCCGCTGCAGCTGCCCATCTCACTTCTACTCTAGAAATTAAAGTACTAGACATTGTCGATTCAAAAATAAATAAAAGCAAATATCTCAAAAAAAACTTATCTTTAGTCAAGCAAATTGAAGCATCACAAGATCGATATCATCACCTAATACTTACCAACTCCACTACTTCCGAAGTTCTTTCCTGTTTAAAAAAAATTGGCTTTAACACCAAAGAAAAAAATACTGGACCTTTCGAAAAAATCTTTGCTCGCGACAACACTAAACTTCTAAAACCAAACTCAAAAATATTCGAGCAAATCCTTGATTTTACCAATGCTGCAAAATTTCGTCACCTCTTTGTCGGTGACTCAATAAGCCATGATATTTTACCTGCCAAAAAATATGGATTTAAAGCAATTCCCATCTGGGAATTGTCTACACTCTTTTCGAAATAACTCCTGACCTGCGCCCAACCCAACCACTTCTAAAGTCATATATATATTTCATTTGTTTGAGAGTATAAAACATATCCTCTATTGATCTAATCTTTTTTAACAATTTAACTACCACGGAAATACTCCCCCATCTTTTTCTCATAAATTCTTCATACATTCTCTGTTGTAATTCCACCAACTCGCTACCCTTTATATACTTTGTATCCAATGATAAATTTTCTGTAAATAAAACTTTTTTGTCTTTTGGTAACCAACCCTCCTTCTCAAATATCCCATATACCGGTGCCCCTGGCCTCAACCCCAGCCTGAAAAACAATGCCGTATCCACCCCAGAATCAATTGCATAGTCCAAAGTTTTTCTTATTTGCCCCCTTGTTTCATAAGGAAAACCAATGATATTTGTCGCCAAAGTCCAATAGCCAATATCATTGGCAAATTTTGTTAATTCCTTGGCTTGATTTAAATCATATGGTTTTCCTACCCACCTTCTGGTCTCGGGATCCCCCGATTCAATTCCAAAAGTTATCTTATAACAACCTGATTTTTTCATTAATACCAATAATTCTTTATCTAATGTCCAGTGGGCTATGCCATTTGGAGGGGTCCACTTAATATCAAGTTTTCTTTTTATTATTCCTTTGCATATTTCAACCATTCTTTTTCTATCAACCGACATACTATCATCATAAAAAGCAATTTCTCGAGCTCCAAAATTTCTAACCAAATTTTCTATCTCATCCAACACATTTTTTGGACTTCTCCCTCTCCATTGGTGCCTCCATACCGCAAAAGATGAGCAGTACATACAATGATTGGGGCAACCTCTTGATGTTTCTACACTAAAACATGGTTTTCTCATCACCTGCGACTCATCACCCAGCTCATAATTTTTCAAATTAAGCATATTCCAATCTGGAAAAGGTAAGATATCCAAATCTTTTATCAACTCAGCCGGTCTATTTACTACTGTCTTTCTCTTCAACCTATATGCCAAGCCATATATCTTTGAAAAATCTTTCTTTTTACTTTCCAACGTTTTTAACAACTTCTCAAAAGTTAATTCCCCCTCACCATAAACTATATAGTCAATTACCTTATCCTTCATCGATAACCAGGGATTGGTACTAACATGAGAACCGCCAAAAACAATCTTAACTTTTGGATAGTGTTTTTTTATCTTTTTTGCCAAATCAAGAGCATCCTCATAATATGCAGTAAACATTACACTCAAACCCACAACCTCCGGTCCAAATTTATCAATATTTTTCTTTATTTGAGACCATGTCATTCCTAAACGTACTCCATTCCTTGTTTTAATGACCTTATCTTTTCCGTCAGCCAATGCATCCAACAATTTCACTTCATGCCCAACTTGTCTAATATATGAAGACAAATACATCAATCCCATTGGCGCATGTGAAGTAACCACCAAACCGGACCCTACACAAGTCACCGGTGGATATATAAGTAATACTTTCATTTATTTGAAAAATCTTACCACAAAATGACATTCATCGACTATAATGATGGAACATGACCTCACTAAGTAAAAAATATTGGGAAAAAGATTGTGACGGATACATAAAGCTCCTCGATAATACAGACAACTACCCTTCACCATACACCCAAATAATTGTTCCCGCAATTTTGAAAATATTAAAAAAATATACCAAGGTTGGGGACAAAGTTCTTGATCTTGGTTGCGGTGAGGGTTTTCTTACTCGTCAAATATCTGCCCAAAAGAGGCATACTTTTGGCTGTGATTTGTCCCCTGAAATGATCAATGCCGCCAAAAACCATTCACCAAAGATAGATTATTGGATCCAAGATATCGAAAAAAAGGACAGTAACCACAAGGATAAACCAAAATTTAAATTAGTGGTTTCAAATTTAGTCTTTACCTATCTTAAAAAAATAGACATCACCCTTAATAATGTTTCTCAATATTTAGACTCAAACGGACACCTTATTATAATCATCCCCCACCCTTGTTTTTATCACCAAGAAAATTATCGCTGGTTTATGGAACAAGACAATAAACCATATCAAATCGGTAAATACTTTGAAGAAAAAACATATATTAAAGAAATATATAACGGAGTAATGACCCACTATATTCACAGAACTTTACAAAATTATATTGATATTTTTTCAAAAAATAAATTTTCCCTTGTTCAATTTCTTGAACCACAATCAAAAAATAACTCAACAAGAGTCTTAGCTAAAGCCAGCCAGATACCAAACATCGCCATCTTTATCCTAAAGAAAACAACGTAAATTTCTATCTTTTCTGAACCTCAACAATCAGCGTAAAACCAAAAGTCGGGAACAAATTTCCCAAAAACCTTGATCCACAAACAACCCTGTCTCCGTCCCACCTAAACACCACCATTGTTGATTTCAAACTTAAGATTTTAAATTTGTATAACTCAAGAGCATATTTCAACATATCCCAAGTAAAGGGTCTTACATGTAAGTATAAAAAATCATGAATTGGGGAAACCTGAGTTGGATTCTTTCCAAACAGTAATCTGAACCTTTCCGGTAAATGAGCCAAATTTGGTGTGGTTATCAATAAAAATCCGTTCTTTTTCAAGACTCTGTTAACCTCATAAAAAAATGTTCGACTATCAATTAGGTGTTCAATCACCTCACCTGCAAATACATAATCAAAAAAATTATCACCATAAGGCAATCCCTTTTCAATGTTCGCGGCCAATCCAAAAACACCTAACTTGTTAACCTTTTTTATATTTTCCTTACTTACGTCAACTCCATATACGTCAAAACCTATACTTTTAAAAAGTTGGCATATTTTTCCATCTCCACACCCCAAGTCCAGTATTTTCAATTTCTTTTTTCCTCTATTTTGATAAAACTCACCAACCTTTTTCTTTATTATTTCAATCCGAATCGAGTTTTCTTTGTTACCCTCATAATAACTAAAAGCCCCTTTTTTACCAAATTTATCTCTGTTCCAATCTGACGTCTTACTCATTACCATACTCCTTACGATATTGCTTTATAACCTCATCTGTCTTCCCCATCAATCTAACCCTTCCCTTGTCCATCCAAATTGTTTTATCACAATACAAAGACAATACTTCTAAAACATGGGTTGCAAAAAGTACTGTTTTTCTTTGTCTCAAAACCTCTGAAAAATAGTCTTTAAACATTTTTATAAACTTTTCATCCCCCATCGATACCACCTCATCAAAAATCAAAATATCAGGATCTGCTGCTACCGCCACTGAAAAAGCCAATTTTAACTTCATTCCTGAAGAATAAGTATAAAATGGCATTCCAATATGTTCACCTAAATCAGAAAATTCTACAATTTTATTTTTTAACTCCAACACCTCATTTCTGCTCATTCCCGCCAACAAACCATTTAACATTATATTATCAATCCCTGACAAATCCGGATGAAAACCAGCACCTATTTCTAAAAGAGAATTTACCTTTCCCTCAACTCTCACCTCTCCTCTACTTGCCTTTGCAATCCCTGCGATTAATTTTAATAGTGTTGTCTTTCCACTTCCATTACACCCAATTAGACCAATTCTATCACCTGATTTAATTTTTAAATTTATATTATCAAGCGCCACATAAAATTCACCACCCTGCCTAGACTCATATATTTTAGATACTTTATCAAGAATAATTTCCCCTTTTTTCATCTTATACCCAGTCATCAAAATCTAAACTAAACCGTTTAAAAACATAATTTCCAATTACAAAAGTTAGCAATGCAAAAAACAAATTACCACACATGAAAAACCAATTTTCAACTTCTAATCCAAGCATTATCCAACGAAAAAATTCTATTAACCCTGTCATAGGATTTAAATATAACCACTTTGACATCCATTCCGGCAACATTGTCAATAAATATATTACCGGAGTCGCATAAAACCAAATTGAAACTAAAAAATTAATCACAAAACTCGTATCTCGATACTTTACATTCAAAGATGAAAAAACCAAAGCAAAACCAGCTGTAAACAAAGCAATTAATAGTAACGATAAGGGTAAAAATATTAAATAAGCAAAGGAAATCTTTACCCCTAAAAAAATGGCTATTAATATCATCAACACAACTGACAGTGCTAATTGAACTAAATTTGACAATACAATTGACAACACTATTGTCTCCCGAGGAAATTTGGCCTTTTTTAGCAAATATCTTTCATTTACAATTGCTGGTGTACTTCTAGTTACGCTTGATGAAAAAAAGTTCCATACAACTAATCCAGAAAATAAATACATCATGTAAATTTCGGTTTTTATAGAAGTGAAAAACCTAAAAACAAATCCGATTACCAACATCTGAATAATTGGATTGAGTACTATCCAAAAAAGTCCTAAAACACTAAATTTATATTTTGATTTAATTTCTCTTTCTGTCATGGTCAACAAAAAATCCCACCACCGTCTTTGTCCAATCCCAATACTAAGCATGACCTAAATTATATACTACTGTGTATAATTTTATAGTGAAGTCCATTAAATCTATCCTCTTAATTTTATTTCTTCCCATCTTAGTTCTCGCCACCAAATCAATTCTTGATCTCCGCCGCTCTGCCGCAGGAACCTTAGCCAATATAATCATCAATACCCAAACTCAAAATACAAATATTAATCCATCCTTGTGGAGAAATTTATCTCAAGGAGGCGAAGAACCCCTTGATATGATAAAACCCGTTGCTTCACAGCTTCGACTAATAAAACCTGAATTAATCCGCATAGATCATCTTTTTGACTATTACAATGTGGATCAAGGCAATGGTAATTATGACTTTTCCCGCCTTGACGAGATTGTTAATAGCATTATCAGTACTGGCGCCAAACCAATGCTTTCTCTTTCTTACACTACTGCTTCCATGAGCCAAAACAATCAAAACGCTGGTGAACCAAAAGACTGGACTCAATGGAATAATCTAGTTATCGCTACTGCTCAACATTACTCAATTAAAAAAAATATCTCAGGAATTTACTACGAAGTCTGGAATGAACCAGATCTCTTTGGTGGTTGGCACTATGGAAGAAGTCCTAATTATTCTATCCTCTATATCAACACAGCCAAAGCAGTTGCCCAAGGGGCTAAGGGATCCTTATACAAGATTGGTGGTCCCGCCACCACCGCCTATTACAGCAATTGGATAAAAGCCTTATTTAAAACCGCCTCTCAAAACAATCTTCCCTTAGATTTTATTTCTTGGCACAAATATTCAACAAATATGAATGATTATCTTAATGAATTTGATAGTCTAAATAAAATTATTTCTGACTATCCACAATATTTTAATATTGAAAGACTAATCACTGAGGTCGGTCCAAATCCTGAACCAGACCCAAGTTACGATAACTTCCAAAGTGGCATTCATCTGATTTCATTGACAACCCAATTATATGGCAAAATACATCGTCTTTTTACTTTTGAAGCCGTTGATGGTCCTTCACCACGTTCCGAAAAATCAACCGGTTGGGGTATATTGACTCACGACAACAAACCAAAACCTCGTTTTTTTGCCTTCCAATTTATTAACCAACTTGATGGTCAACAGCTATCGTCGACAGGTGATGGTACTTGGGTAACATCACTTTCTTCAAAAACATCCAAAAGTATTAAAACCTTAATAGTTAATTACGATCCCAAAAATTTACATGTCGAGACAACGCCAATTACCTTTCAAGGTCTAACTCCGGGAAGATATCAATTAAAAACAAGTAAATATTTAGGTAAAACTAACTCAAAAATATTTACCATTTCCTCAGCTACTTATGTTGAAAACTTATACCTCGAACCAAACACCGCTTATCTTCTTGAGCTTCAAATGTTACAATAATTTTATGTTTTTTTCTTTGAAAACATTAAAAAATATTTTTACTAACTATACTCAAATCATTCAAAAAATAACCACCTTTGTTGGTTGTTTTTTTATATATTTTATTGGTATCTTTTTAGGACATATTTTTCTAAAATTCTCAAAAAAAGACAAATCAATTTGTTGGCAAAAACACTCAAATAAATCATCACTGGAGGTTATGTATTAATGATTATCCTTGGACTTTCATGTTTTTATCATGATTCAGCTGCCGCCATTATTAAGGATGGTGAAATCATTGCTGCTGCCCAAGAAGAAAGATTTACTCGAAAAAAACATGACAATAACTTTCCCTACAAATCAATAAATTACTGTTTGAACTCCCTTGGAATTGCTATCAATGAAGTTGACAATATTGTCTTTTACGAAAAACCCATTATAAAATTTGGAAGAATTTTAGAACAACATACTAAACACTTTCCAAAAAGTATTAAAATTTTCTTCGATACTATTCCCAACTGGATCTTACAAAAACTTCGAATCAGAGAAATTCTTAGAAATGAGCTTCATTACCACAACAAAATTAATTTTATTCCCCACCATCTTTCTCATGCTGCTGCCTCCTACTTTACCTCCCCCTTTAAGCAGGCCTCCATTTTAACTCTTGATGGTGTCGGCGAATGGGCTACCACCACTTATGGCTTTGCCAAGGAACATAAAATTTTTCTAAAAAAACAAATTAACTTTCCTCACTCATTAGGTCTTTTTTATAGTGCCATGACCGCTTATTTAGGTTTTGCTGTCAACAATGATGAATACAAGGTCATGGGTCTTTCTGCTTATGGAAAACATCCAAAAGAATACTATAAAAAAATAAAAAACCTTATAAAATTAAATTCCGACGGCAGCTTTCAATTAAATACAAAATATTTTTCTTTTGAATACCAAGAAAAAATGTTTAATCATCATTTGTGTAAATTACTTGATGGACCAGCTAGAGAAAAAGATTCTGATATGATTCCTCGCTATGAGAACATTGCCGCTGCCACTCAACAAGTTTTTGAAGAAACCCTATTTTTTATGTTAAATAAGCTTTATAAGAAATATCCCTCAAAAAATTTGGTCTTATCTGGTGGTTCTGCCTTAAATTCTCTAGCAAACGGTAAAATCCTCAAAAATACACCATTTAAGAATCTCTATATTACTCCTGATCCTGGCGATGGCGGAGCATCACTGGGCGCTGCTCTTTATCTATATCATCATTTAACCAAAACACCCCCCAAATTACTCCCCTCACCTTATCTTGGGCCAGATTTTACTCCTTGGCAAGTCAAAACTGCCATCAAAAAATACAAACTAAAATCTACCCTTATTTCTGATGATAAAAAGTTAAATGACCTAGTTTCTGATTTACTAATCAGACAAAAAGTAATTGGTTTTTTTCAAGGAAAAATGGAATGGGGACCACGCGCTTTAGGCAATCGAAGTATACTCGCCGCGGCTACTAGCCAAGAAATGCAAGATATTATCAATGCCAAAGTAAAACATCGTGAAATGTTTCGCCCTTTTGCTCCTGTAATTCTTCGAGAACACACCAAAAAATTCTTTATTACCGATAAAAACATTCCTATTTCAGCTGATTACATGCTTATGGTATACCCTTTTAAAAAATCAGTCCAAGATCTTGTTCCCGCTGTTGTTCATGTAGATGGTAGTGGTCGTCTTCAGACCATCGATCAAAAATCAAATCCCAAATATTATCAGTTAATCAATGATTATTACAAAAAAACTGGCATTCCCTTGATACTCAACACTTCTTTTAATGTCAAAGGAGAACCAATTGTTTGTACACCAGAAGATGCTATAAAATGCTTTTTGAATACAGAAATAGATTATTTAGTTATTAATAATTACCTTATCAAAAAATAATATGTGGAAAGAACTAATCGAATATCTTTTAGAGAATAAAAAATGGTGGCTAATACCTCCAATTGTTATTCTAATTATTTTTGGAGCCTTGATAATTTTCTCCCAAACATCACCGATATCATCCTTTGTATATATGCTTTTTTAGACCAGTGAAAAAAATCAAAAAAGTATTACCTTTATTGTTTTTATCGATTCTGTTATCACTTTCAACATATCTATTTTGCTATCTTATTGCTGAAAAATATTTCTTTGACAAATTTTTTTATCAAAAAAGTATCGCCCACGGATATATACCCGAAAACTACAATAAGAGTAATCACATTGACTTTGGCGAACGCAGTCAAGATCTCGAGACTCAAAGCAACTTCAAACTAGATGATATGGAAAAAACCTACACTATCGTAATTTTTGGTGACTCATATCTCTGGGGACAAGGTGTAAAAAATAATCAAAGATTTTCTCACCTTCTCTCAAAAAAACTAAATAAAATTCGTCCAACAAAGATATTATCTTTGGGAAAAACCGGTTGGAACATCGTCGATTATCTAAATAATTATCAAAGTTTATCAAAAACATTAAATCCAAATATAACCATTTTCAGTTTAGTTGAAAATGATATTTTAGTAAATAAAAACGACAAGTCATCTCCCGTTTATAACCAATGCTTATCAACCACTCAAAATTATCGACCCGTATTTGACAGCGACTTCATTTCCCAAAATGATATTCACCATCTCTTAAATTATGAATCTTTTATTACTAGTGCCTGGAACAATCCAGTAAATATGTGTATTTTAAATCAAAGTTTATCCATCCTTCCAAAGGATAAATCTATTTATTTTATTACCACCGATTATTTTGGTAATAATTTTTTATATAAAAAATACCAAGAATTCTTAATAAACCATAGTAAATATCTCTTAAGCACAAACATAAACACTTTAAAACTTCCAAAATACATCAAATATTACAATAATATTCAAAAATATTTCATTATCAGTCAAAAAGAAGGTCATCCAAGTGCCCTAGCTAACCAAATGTATGCCGACATCTTATATAATGAAATCACCACCAATCCACAATGGGAATTTACTAAATAATGTCAAGATTACATAAAATTTTTATTCTTATTCTTTTATCAGCCATAACATGTCTTATTACCTATTTCATTTGCTACTACATAG
Source organism: Candidatus Methanoperedens sp. (assembly GCA_035562735.1). GTDB lineage: Bacteria > Patescibacteriota > Microgenomatia > UBA12405 > UBA12405 > UBA12158. The sequence continues at coordinate 27,563 of DATMWB010000014.1, read as the reverse complement.
CAGAAAAATACTTTTTTGATAAGATATTTTTTCAGAAAAGTGTCACTCACGGCTATTGGACTACTAATTCAAAACTATCTTATGCCGACTTTGGAGATAGAGCAAAAGATATTATCACCTTAAACTCAAGTAACTCCGATGTTCTTGGTACTTTTGACGACCACAATTACAAAATTGTTATATTGGGCGATTCTTACCTCTGGGGACAAGGCATAAAAAATCCAGACAGGTTTGCCCACATCCTCGAAAATAAGTTAAACAAAATTAGACCAACAAAAGTATATTCACTTGGAATAGGTGGTGATAATATATTTGATAACTATTTAAAATACAAAAAATCATTATCGGTTTTTGGCCAAGCAAACTTATATATCTTTGGACTACTCTATAATGACTTTTTATTAAACGGTGATAATAGATATTCTTCAGACGATTTTCTAAACATTCTCATAAGAAACTGTCCCCAGAATGTTATTTACGATGTTGATGACAATCCTTCACCAGACAAATATTATCAGGCTGTTAAATCTTCCCTCTCGATTAATTCGGCCAATTATTGTGCCTATAAAAACTTACTGCCATTATTGCCAAAATCAAACACTATTTACATCAATCTTAGTAGTATTCAAGGTGTGTTTGATATTAATGATGAATTTAACAACATAATTTCAAACGATCTTAATATCATAAACATCCCATATAACATATCAATAAATTCATCAGTAAGTAAAGCCGAAAGCCACCCCTCCTCTAAATCCAATAAAATTTATGCAAACACTCTTTTTAATGAAATTATTACCAATCCACAATGGGGCTTTATAGACACAAATGAAGAAAACAAATAGAATTATCCTTTTAGTTTTACTTTCATTGTCCCTCTGTGTAATCGTAAGCTATCTTTGTTATCGACTCGCTGAAAAATATTTCTTCGACAAATTTTTTTATCAAAAAAGCAATACACATGGTTACGTTTTATCAGAAGAAAATTTTAATTTTTTAGATTATGGTGACCGAGGAAAAGATCTATCAGCCCTAAACAATCTCAATGAATTAAAAGGCGAAATTTTACAAAACCAGTTTCGAATTGCCATCATTGGTGATTCTCATGTTTGGGGTCAAGGAGTTAGAAACAACCAAAGATTCGCCAAATTATTAGAAAAAAGATTAAACAAAATTAGACCAACTCGTGTCTTTTCTTATGGTAAACGTGGAAATAATACTCTCGACTACTATAATAGCTATCAGAGAATATCCAATCTCATCTTTGCAAACCTTTATATCATTCTCCCTGTCACAAACGATGCCATTCTAAATAAGTCGAATACTAATGACCCAATCACAAATAATTGCCAAAAAAAGTACATAAATGAAAAACCAACCTATTTCATTGAAGATTTTCCTATTGATTCAATCATTAATCAATCATGGAAAAACCCTATTAATCAATGTGTCGTCGACCAAAGCATCCAACTACTCCCAAAAGACAATGCCATTTTTCTCATCGATAAAGATTATCATCGTGACAACACCCAATTTGACTACTACCATCAATTACTCACTAAAAACAATAAAACAACTATTTCGACAAGTATTGGTAAATATATGGACAAATACAAAAGATATTTCGATGAAAAAGTTTACATGAACTTTAGCCTTAGCCCCACAGACCCACATCCAAACGCCCTCGCCAACCAAATGTATAGCGATATCCTATTTTCGGAAATCACCACCAATCCCAAATGGAGCTTCATTGAAAAATAAATTTACTCTCTCCCAAACACAATATAGTAGTCATTCTCGTACATTATTTTTTTATATAATTTATCAACCTTTTTATCTATTCCCTTTTCCATAATTGTCACCATCTCCTCATCACCAACAAAATTCACATCGTTATTTTTTTTGGCATAAATAAAGCTTGAAAGTGGTACTTTTGAAAAATACCAAATCGTACTAAAAGTCCATGTCGTATCTCTACTGTCCTCTTCCAAATACCTTACTTTGCTATTTCTATCAAAATTCTGCTCAATATAATTTGCCACCGCCAAAGTATCTTTATCCGGAACAACATCAATTAGTCTCATTCTTGGGATAATATTTACCAGCTCAAAAATAAATAAAAATACTATTATGCCCGTACCCAACAAAATATTATTCTCGTAATGTTTTTTTATAAACACGAAAATCAAAGGATAAATAGTCGCAGGTAATACAACTAAATATCTTGCTGGAAAATATTCCATTGTTCCTAAAAACACCTGAATAATTAATAAAAATACCGATACGGTAGGTATTAACCATAACCAATTTTTCTGCCTTACAAACTCATAAATTCCTAATAAATAAATCAATACAAAAGGCCAAGAAATAACTAGCTCAATTTTCTCCAACCAAACCCTGATACTTTCATTCAGATGACCATATATGTTTTGCGGACCATTAGCAGCATAATGCTTTTTAATATTAAGTATATTTAAATAAGTTCCAGTGTATCGATAGCTCTCTATTATCCAATATAAAGGAAATAAGAGCGAAGCGATAAAAAACGAAATCAACAATTTTAAGTTTCTATGTCTTGTCCAAATAATAAACATTAACACCGGAGTTAAATACCATGATTCGTATCTTATTCCTTGTGACACAAACCAAGCAACTATCCCCATAACCCAGTATTTTTTATTTTTTTGCACCAAAAATACCAGCGACAATAGCAGCATAAAAATCCAAAGATTTTCCGAAAGTATTAAAGTCGACAGGCTCAAAGTCAGTGGGTTTATCAAAAAAAACGAAAGAGCAATTATAGACAAGGATTTCAGCTTTGTTAGTTCATAAGTTAAGGCATAGACACACCCTGAACTCAACAAAGTAATAATTAGACTAAAAATTCTCACCGACTGCGCTGTGGGTTCGCTATATACTCCCATCGGCCAAGACATTATTTTGTTATAAAAAGGCAACCAAGAAAAATCCGTTAAATAGTTTGGTGAATTTATTTCCATAACAATCGTCTGCAGTCGTGAATATGCGTTGCCCTCGGCCATCATAGGTTTATTTAATAGTGGCAATTCAATCAACAAAAAAACTAAAACAGCCCCCACTCCGACAACTAAAAATGGCCAAAACAATTCTTTTTTCTTTAAACTTCTCACTTCCTTATTATATTCATCACATCCCCTATTGTCACCAATAGTAATATTGACAAAAAAGGATCTACAAAATTTTAATCAAATTTTTCGTTACAATTTCCCCCACTTTTTGAGCACCTTCCTCCGTAAAGTGAATATAATCATAAAAATATTTTGTACTTTTTGGCATCTCCATTGCTAAATCAATCAGTGGTATACCAAACTCACTAGACACTTCCCTAGTCACCTCATTATATTTTTGCAATATCATCCATTTGTCTTTTCCGCTTCTTGTCACACCAGGCTCGGTAAACTCTACGATAGGAATATTCCCCAAATCAATTCCCGTAACATCATCAACTCCAAATCCATAGACAGCAGGTTGCGTGACTAATATTGGATGAATTGAATAACTTTTTGTTAAAAGCACCAATCTCTCTAGCCTATTCCGGTATGCCATCAAATTATTATTAATCCTCTCTAGATCTTGTGAAGTAACTGCGTCATAATCAGTTGATGCTCCAAGTACTTTATAATTTACAATACTATTGTATTCCTTTATCGTTGTTTTCATCGTAAACATATCATGTCCTATTTTTTTATCTTTTTGAAACTTATAGAATGCTAAAATCATACTATTGTCCCTAATTTTTTGAATAATACTTTTTCCAATTACATTTTCTTCAGAAATCTGTTGTTTGTCCTGTATACTCTCTCCTTCGACAGCCATATCGTTTATTCCCACCAAAAACAACACATAGTCTGGCCTTAATTTACCAACATATTGTCTCATTAATTCAATATGTCCATAGGTTGAATGACCATCAATACCGGCATTGTTAATCCATATATCGGGAAAATATGTCAATAAATTTGACTGTAAGTAATCAGTCCAAGTTTTCCCCTCTGTAATAAAAATACACTCAGTTGTACTACCACCAACAGCTACCAAAGACAAATGTTTATAAAAATTTTCCGGCGGTTCTGGACCGCGAAAACCCAAAGAATTTTTTGTCACGACGATGTTCTTTTTTATTTTATCTGAATCAAAATAGCACGAATTCTTTGTCGTAATGTTTTTTTTCAACAACAACTTTGTTCCTACTAACCGTATTTGTGGTGGTCCCCAAATTCTAAGCACTACCTCAACAACTAACAATGAAACAAAAACACAAAAAATTGACAAAAATAAAACACTCATTTTTTTGATTATCTTTTTCATCGCAAAAATAGTCTCATGATATCCCCTATTGTTACTAGCAATATCAGTCCCAATAGAATCATCATTCCAATATTATTCACAACAGTCTCAAACTTTTCATTGGCACGTTTTTTAGTAATTAATTCATAAATTACAAACAATATCCTCCCTCCATCTAAAGCTGGAAAAGGTAAAACATTTACCACTGCCAAATTTACTGAAACTACTCCAAAAAAATGAACCATAGCCAAAAATCCTTGATCATTACGTATACTCGAAGTAGCTTTATACATCCCAATTGGTCCAGCAACATCACTTGGGACCTTACCTGTAAACAGACCTGCCACCATCTGATATAAACCACTACTAATAATTTTCCCCCAATAATAAGCTTCTTTAAAACCTGCCCCTATTCCTTTATAAAATTCATACCATTTAATTTTTTGCATTTCGGTGTTACTTATTACCACCCCCATCAAACCTTGACCCTCAGGTGCCTTTTCTCTAACCAAAACCGATAGCTTTAATGGTTCTCCTTGTCCCTTTCTTATCACCAACAAATTTACTTCCCTGCCTTTGTACCTGGCAATTTCTTCCGTCAATTCACTCCCTTTCTTAATATTTCTACCTTCAACTTCAACAACAACATCACCTGTTTTTAAACCCGCTTCTTGTGCTGGACTCTTTTCAGCTACTCCAATTATACTAACCCTATCTGTTTCAACTGGTACTCCCAATATCGTATACACCATCGCAAATATCGTTACAGCCAACAATAAATTCATTGATACTCCACCCAAAACAATTATTGCCTTTTGCCATGGATTTTTTGCTAAAAATGAATCCTTACTACTGGTAGCTTTTTCAGAAGCTATCAACGGGTCCTCACCATACAATTTACAAAAACCACCAATAGGTAACCAATTCAAGCTCCACACTGTACCCCACCATTTTTTTCCAAGAATCCGTGGTGGCAATCCCAACCCAAACTCCTCTACTCTAACTCCTGTAAATTTCGCTGCAAAAAAATGCCCAAATTCATGGACCAGTACCAAAATCGACAATGCTACGACGAATATAAGAATATCCATGTTTATGCCCTAATCTCCACTTCTTTTCTCTTTGATAATTCTTCTAGCTTTCCCATAAATTGGTCTGTTAGTTTTTGCAATTCTACTTCATCTCTTTTAAATTCATCTTCAGACACCGTTTTATCATTCTTTGCATCCATCAATTTTTTTCTAAAATCAGCTCTGGCGTCTCGAATCATACCTCTGGCACCTTCTAACTTTCTTCCCAAAAGCTTTACATAATCTTCTCTTTGCTCGACTGTCAGCATAGGCAAACTCAACCTTATAAGGTTCCCATCAACAGAAGGCATCATTCCAATATTTGCCGCCTGAATACCATTGTTTATTTCCCTAATAATTGCCTGATCCCAAGGTTCAAAGACAATACTCCGAACATCAGGAATACTTATAGAGCCCAATTCCTGCAAACGCATTTTTTGTCCATTGTAAACTTCAACCATTACATTTTCAATCAATCCCGGTGTTGCTCTACCAGTTCGTATCGATGCAATATCATTTATAAAAATATCAGTAATTTTCCCCATTCGGACATTCACATCGGTAAAATTTATCATTACATTATTTTATCAGATTAATATTTCTTCTCTACCCTATCAATTATCGACAATACTCTATCACCGTCTACCCCTATTGTCTCAAAATACCATTGTAAAGCCGCATACCTAGGTTTATTTTCCCTTTCAACTATATTTTTTGCTTCATCTCTTGTCAATAAACCTTCCCTGATTTGATTACTTCTAAAAGAGTCATTTTCCGTAAATCCTTGAATTTGTCTATATAAATAATTGTAAAAAGCCGGTGAACCATCATCAATCCTCCATGTTATTCCAGTTTCTCCATCATCTTCCCATCCGTATTCATCAACAAGAGTTTTTATTATTTTATTTTCTTCCCATTTTATATAATGCCAGAGGTATATATAGTCATGAGGTACAACATAGGTCACTAGATACCCCAACAAACTACTAAGCAAAGATGAATTTAGATAATGTGGATTTGTCGCAAATTGGCGTAGATAATACCAAAGCAACCTCAACTTATCGACCACAGAATAATTATGAATTACTCCTCCTGGGTCCGCATTCTTTACTCCACAATATCCCGCTTTAAATTCCTCTCTTTCTAACTCATTACCTCGACAAAAGAAGACAAGATCCAATTCTAATTCCTCTTTAATTTTGTCCACATAGTATTCTGTTACCTTGTCTGCCTGCATTAACAAAGGCACCATTCCCAAATCTGGTTTCAAAAGCCATGCCTCTAGATTCTTTTTAATATCACTTCTCACTTTTGTTAAATCTGCTGAAACAATTATTTGTTCGATTCCCAAACTTCCTAGTAATCTTGCCTGATTTCTCCTTCCGATATCTGATATCATTCCCCAATCAAAAGTAACTGCCACGGGGTGCATTCCCAACTCTTTAACCAAATAGTGTAAACCGTAAGCACTATCCCTACCACCGCTAAAAGCAATAATACAATCCGCACCCCCATCCTTATTCTTATATTTTTCTACCATTTCTTTTAATTCTAAATCACGCCCATATATTATTTTTTTATGACTTCTACAAAAACTACATATCCCCTTATCATCAAAACTTATATTTGGAGTATTAACCGGCAATAAGCACCTGACACATCGTTCTGTTTCTTTTATCTTTTTATCAAATTTGTGTTTCAGTACATTCTGACTTGGTCTTGATAAAATGGTTGATTCATGACTAATCGTCGGTTTTCTAAGAATGTATTCCTCTCTAGCTCCCCCTTCATCTATTTCGAATCCTGTATTTGCCTTAATTTTCAAAACTTTAATTTCTAAATTATGTTTTATTGCCACACGATTAAGAAAAAACTTTTCCGAGGCAAAAATTAAAAAATTTTCACAAATCCCAACGTACAAAGAACCATTGTTTGTCACCGCATTAATTGACAACTTTCCACTATACTTTGAAACTACAATCACATTCATTGTTCCTGCAATTTGACCTGAAATTTTTACTAGTGCCTGTCGCATCGACCCTGTTTTTTTAGATTCTATCCTCAAAATTTCAGCCAAAATCTTAGAATCAGATTGCTTTTCTGATATCCTGTATTTTTTTGATAATTCACGGGAATTTATAATAATTCCATTGTGGACCAATGTTAGATCCTCTACTTCTATTGGTTGATTGTTTTCATATATCTTTGGACTCCCGTTTGTTGCCAAACGTGTTTGTCCAATCAATATTCTCGACTTATCAATTTGAGAGACTACTTTTTGCTTAAATTCAAATAAATCAAGCATCTTCCTACCACTACCTTCTCTCTTAAAAACTGTTTTATTCTTTGAAGAAAACACACCCACTCCCGCTGCATCGGTCCCCCGACGACAAGACTCAGACAGTAAATCCCTAAAAACAGGCCATTTATCATCTTTTTCAGAGAACCCAGCAATCCCAAATATTCCACACATGAATTTAGTATACTAAAACCATAAAAATAATAAGTCTTAAAAATCTATTTTTCATAGTGACCATACTAATCTCTGCGTTTTTCTGGTGGAACCTTTGGAACAATAGAAACGCTCAAGCAATTCCCAATCCAGACATCTTTCAATACATTGGTGATGGTTATCGATATATAAACTTCAAACTCCCTGATAGCATTCACCCACCCCCTCTTGCTCCAATAATGATTACTTCACTAGCAAAAATATTATCTTCTTTTGTTATCTATCCAGAAATTGCTGCAGTAAAACTTATCAACATTACACTATCTTCTCTTACATTGGTCGCAATTTATATACTTGTCAGCCCTATTATATCCCCACTGTTTTCCTTTCTACTGGTTTTATTGGTCGCAACCAACCAAATAAATCTTTTGTATTCTGTGGATGTAACAAATGAAATAATATATTCATTTTTTTTGACACTCTCACTCATCCTATATTATTACAGAAAAAAACCTTATGTTTACCTTCTCTTTGGCCTACTATTTTTACTTCGTTATGAAAGTGTCGTCATACCCATCTCAGTATTTATTATCGAACATTACTCTAAAAGACCTTCCTTAAAACTAAAAAATATCTTATTTAGCTTTATCCCCATTTTTTTATGGTTAATTGTACTTAACTTCCACTCTCGAATTGGAAACTCCATTCTTGGTAATGCTTACATAGAAGAAATTTTTAATGGTTTGAAAAAATTACCAAACCTATTAAACTATTACTCCCTTATTGATCTAATAACATTTGAAAGCTCCTACCCTCTCCAAAACCAAAATCAATTTTTTTCATTTGTAGTTCTCTGCTTATCTACCTACGGAATAATAAACCAAAAATCAAAACCTATTCAAAAAATAATATATCTAGCCTTTTTTCTACACCAACTGTTTCTGTTTGCCTTTCCTAACTTTGCCATACGTTACAACACTCCCATGATATGGATATTATATTTAATATTAAGTAACCACAAATCAAAATATATTAGTTTTGCTGTACTAGTTTGCTTATTAGGCTATAACATAGCTAGGATCGATGTTCCTTCAAGTTATAGCCACCCAAATGACATGAAAGAATATCGACTTGTTGCTGATTGGTTAAACAAAACAAAATTTCAAAAACCAACCACTGTACTAATATACGAGCCTCATATTCTTCGCTATTATGTAATCAAAAAAGAGGTATATGTTCCCTACGATTCAGAAACACCATTCCAAAAATGCAAAGAAGATATCATCTGCATATGTGAATCATTGCTCAACAAAAACCATACTGATACAAATATCTATGTAATTACTTCTGCCTACTCAACAAACGATTATTCCTTCTCCCATGACAAATTTACCCCAATACTTCACCACATCGGAATATTTAATGACAAGATATATCAAAAAAATCCCGACTTTACCTTCGTTACTCAAATTATGTCCGACGATGGAAATAACTGGGCAAACGTTTGGCAATATATCCCAGCAAAATAAGACCCTCATATTTCATGAGGGTCCAAAAAACATTCAAAATTATTTTTTTATATTTCAAATCTACAAATTCGACCGACTTTTATATTTTCACCAAATTTTGCATTCAAAGCAGTCACCAAATCCTTCATTTTTACCGAGGGATCTTTGATAAATTCTTGTTCCAATAATTCTTCAGTATCTTTTGGATTCATAGCCGCTACTTGTAAACACAAATCTTTTGTTACTGCCACAAAATCTTCATTTTTTGCCACAAAATCCGTCTCACAAAGCATCTCTACCATGACACCAATCTTTCCAGTTGAATGAGTATAAGTAGCTACTCGTCCCTGATGAGTTTCTCTTTCAGCTCTTTTTTCTGCTTTTTCAAATCCTTTTGCTTTTAATATCTCCTTAGCTTTCTTTTCATCGCCACCGGCCTCTTCCAAAGCTGCTTTTATTTCCATAATTCCGAGACCCATTTCAGCTCGAATTTTTTTAACTAATTCAATTATTTGTTTATTATCCATTTTTTTATATAAATATTTAACGTCATTGCGAGGAGTAATCGACGAAGCAATCTTTAAAGATCGCCACGCTTCGCTCGCGATGACAAAGCTTTATTTAACTCCTGCAGCTTTCATAGCTCTACCAATTTCCTCAACAATAATACTAATGCTTTTGACATTATCATCGTTGGCGGTAATGGCATAGTCTACTTTCTCAGGATTACTGTCGGTATCGACAATTGACACCACTTTAACACCCTTTTCAGTAGCCTCCTTTATGGCTGTTTTTTCAAAACCTGAATCTACCACAAAAATAATATCAAACAATTTATCAAGTTTAGTTAAACCTCCAATCATTCTCTCTAAACGAGTTTTTTCTTTATTTAATTCTGATAAGTCTTTTTTACTTGTTTGAGCATATTTTCCAGTTTCAAAACCACTAGTAATATCATTCAATTTCTTTATGTTCTTTTTTATTTCACTCCAATTAGATACTGTTCCTCCAACCCAACGATCAGTAATATATGGAACACCTGCATCAAGTGCTACTCGACGTACCACTTCACGTGCTTGTCTCTTTGTACCAAGCATCACAATTTGCTTTCCGTTTCTTTTGGCATTATAAAGAAAATTACATGCTTTTTCCAAACCCTCAAAACTTTTATTTAAATCAAAAAGTTGAATACCTTCTCTTGCTTCATATAAATACTCTTTAATCTTTGGATTTGTCTTTGAGATCTTGTGACCCAAATGACATCCAGCTGTCAACAAGTCCTTTACATCAATAGTCAGAGTATATTTTTTATCCTCTTTTACAATTTCTTTCTTAACTTCAATACTTTCTATAGCTTTATTTTTTAATGCTTCCTTCTCGATTCTTACTTTTTCATTAGTCTCTTTTAGACTATTTTTATCAATTTCCTTAGCTTTTTTAGCACCTACTACTAACGCTTTTTTGACTAGACTCTTTCCAGTCCTATTTACTGTTTTTGTTTTCATATAGTTCTTATTATTTTTTGCCCTAAAATTTAGGGAAAACTATTTAAATAAATATAAATTTTTAATCTAGGAATTATAACACATTATCTGATCCACGTTGCATCACCAAAACTGAAAAACCTAAATCGTTTTTTTATAGCAAATTTGTACACCTCTCGCCATTCCTCCCCAATCATAGCTGCAATCAACATTAAAAGACTGCTCTTAGGCAAATGAAAATTAGTAATTAAAGAATCTACAAATTTAAATTTATAAGGAGGGTATATGAAGATATCCGTTTCTCCGCTCCCCGATTTTAATTTTCCCCTTATATCGCTCATCGCTTCCAAGACCCTTACTGAAGTTGTTCCAACTGCAATAATTCTTTTTCCTTGTTTTTTAGCCATATTTAATCTTTGGGCCACTTCTGTTTTTATTTCTAAAAATTCCAAATGCAACTTCCCTGTTTTCAAATTTTTTTCATTAATTGGTTTAAAGGTCCCTAGTCCTACATTTAAATTTACTTTCTCTATTTGAACTCCATTTTCCAGCAATTTCTTTAGTAAACCGTCGGTAAAATGCAATCCTGCTGTGGGTGCCGCTGCCGATCCATAATTCGCCGCGTACACCGTCTGATAGTCACGTCGAATCACATTCTCTTTATCATTATGAATATATGGTGGAATTGGCGTTTTACCAATGCTTTCTAAAATTTTCCAAAAATCACCTTTAAAATCAAATTTGACCTTTATAGTTTCTTCTAAATTTCCAATAACTTCAGCCTTCAAACCATCAAAAAATAATTGCTTACCATTTTTTAACCCAGGACGACATATGGCTTCCCATTCAAATTCATTTAGTCTGTTGAGCAATAGCAGTTCTACCCTTCCCCCACTATCCTTTTTTCCAATTAATCTTGCTGGAAACACCCGGCTTTCATTCAACACTAATACATCATTTTCCCCTAATTCATCCGCTATTTCAAAAAACTTCTTTTCACTAATACTTCCAATATTATTACTAATATTATTTTTCCCCTCACTTTTAAGGGAGGGGTTGGGGGTGAGTCTATTTACTATTAAAAGTCGGCATTCATCTCTTTTTTCCAATGCCTCCTGAGCAATTAACTCTTGTGGCAATTCGTAATCATAATCCTCAATTTTTATCATCGTATTATTGTAGCGTTTCGTTCCCCTCTTAGGAGATACTCATCAGTCCCGCTTGGCGGAATACGCTAATTCCCCGGAAAAACCAAAATTTTCCCGGGGATCCCGGGGAGGCTTTTTATTGCTCCTCCCCGGGCCGGTTGTTTCAAATCATAAAAGTTTTGTGGGCTTAGGGCTCTGGAACCCAATCAGGTCTGGCCGGAGCCAAAACCTTGTTGTGTTTCCATAAGCGTACTGGATCAGTCAAGGGATTGTCCTTGAAGTACTGATCCACGTAACCCCATGCCCGATGATACAAGACGCTATCTGCGTCTTCTGAAAGACCCCACTGTCGTTCGACCACGAACTTTATTGCCTCCCAGGAGTTCTGTCCAGGAAGAAGTTCGATGTAACCACCGTCAACCGTAAATAAAACCGGTAATGAACAGGCAGCGCCGTGATATTGGGGTGCTGACTTGGTCAGGAAAATCTTATCCTGCCAATTTGTCCAGAACTCAACATCATCCATTTCTGGATTCAGACCTGCTTTCAGCCAGAACCAATAGTCTCGATATGCACCCAAGGGTGTGTAAAGAATCGACCAACCTGGTTGATCAGCATTGGTCACCGGAGATGTCTCAAAATAAACCCCACCCATTCGGACGGCACTATCTGCATTTAGGCAATACAGCACCACTTGTGGATGACCTGAGACACAGGACCATGATTTGGGGTCAAAATGACAAACGTCATCAGCTGTGATAACAGTTGCCACACATTCCCCGTCAGACGGTGTGTCATCAATATTGGGTCCAAAACAACCTAGTTCAGTGCATACTGGTTTGACCCTAACGACGACCGGCGGCTCCGGAGGTTCAGGAGTGTACTGACACGACCCATCATCCTTTGTCGCCAAGGGATTGAAATTAGTTGCTTCGGGATCAGTACAACCAAGGACTTCCTCAGGAGGATATTGACATGAACCGTCATCCACTGTTGCCAATGGGTTATAGTTCAGCGCCGTTTCATCCATGCAGCCAGGTACTGGAGGCGGAGGATATTGACATGAACCGTCATCCACTGTTGCCAATGGGTTATAGTTCAGCGCCGTTTCATCCATGCAGCCATAGACAGGCGGTTGTGGACAGTCAGCTCTTGTCGGTTCAGGATTTTGGGGGACGGTTGCCAAAACATAGGATCTCGAATGAGCATCACCAAAATATGAGCCAACACCCTGATAATCCGGAATGGAGTTTATCGAAACTTCAATCGGATTGTTTCCATCCTGCAACCTTTCATTTACCCCAGGTGTGCCTACGTACTTGCACACATATACCTTCTGGGGTTGAGGTGGCTGACATCCACCAGGCAAGGTTACAGAGCCAGTATTTGTCACCGGTCCATATCCAGGCCAAGTAGCAGTCACACTCAGTGTGATGACACTAGTTGCCGAACCAGAGAATACTTCCGACCCAGTCGCTTTTCCACTCTTTGGAATGTCGAATGGTACAGACAGACCGATTGATCGGCTCAGTGCTGTGACAGTCTCGATCTTCCCAGATTCAGAATTTTTGATTGTCCAATCAATTCTCTGATTTCCATCAGCTTGACAGACAACCTTTCCGGTAATTGTTGAGTGGTGCGCTGACACAGTTCCCACGTTCAACGCGCTCAACATCAAGCCTAACAGCAAAAACAAACTCATTACCTTTGAAAACCTAATCTTGGTCTTCATGTTTTTTTCTCCCTTACTATCCGATGAATGGCCCTAACCTTTAGATTTACGAGGTTAGGTTAATTACCACAATTTTCCTGTTATCACCTCCTTTCTTTGATTTGAAAAACCGATTTTTAAAGAGTGATCGATAGAGCCGCGCCCTATCGACTTTCACACAACAAATGCAGATTCGCTTTGAATCTCCTGTGTGGAAAACAACATATATTACTAATATATAGGATAAAAGTCAACCTATTTAGTAGTAATAAGCACCTATTTGATATAAAAAAAAATACCAAAACAATACTATTGCTATCTATTTCCCCCCTTTTACCTTATACTGCACTGTCCTCTTAGTATTTTGTTAGTAAAAAATGAATAAGAAACTCTATGTCGGTGGCTTGTCTTTTCAAACCACTGAAGACACTTTGGGTGCATCTTTCGCCCAAGCGGGAAGCGTTATCTCCGCAGTAATTATCAAAGATAAATTCTCTGGTCAATCCAAAGGATTCGGTTTTGTTGAAATGTCCACCGAAGAAGAAGCTCAAGCAGCTATCAATATGTGGGATGGCAAAGAACTCGACGGTCGAACCGTTAAGGTCAACGAAGCTAAACCAATGGAAGATCGTCCACCTCGACGTGACAATTATTCCAGAAATCGCTATTAATCAATAATATTGACTAATCATAAGCCCTCTGTTTTATCAGAGGGCTTTTTGTTTTTTTATCTTCTTGACACCAATGTTAGAAACTTTTAACATTATATTGTTAGAAAATTCTAACCCATGAAAAATAAAATAAAAGCCTATCGCATTATCAACAATCTTACCCAAGCTCAATTAGCAAAAATGGTCAACGTCCGCCGTGAAACAATCCTTTACCTTGAACAAAATAAATATATGCCATCGCTTAAATTAGCCCATGATGTCGCAAATATTTTGAATACAACTATCGAAAAGTTGTTTATATTTAAATAAACCGCTTTTTTAAGCTAAACTAACTTATGAATAAACAAAAAAGGCAAAATCTTTTTCTAATTACTCTTGTTACCGTTTTTTTAATAATTATTTCCACTTTAATCATCTTTACCCTCAAAAAACCAACTTCACCAAATAATGCTCAAAATAACAATGGTTGCATAAAAGGTGGATGTAGCGGTCAATTGTGCGTCGATGAACAAGCAGGAGAAAGTGGAATTAGTACCTGTGAATGGAGAGATGAATACGAATGTTATAAATATGCCGTCTGTGAAAGACAGAAGAACGGCAAATGTGCCTTTACACCTAACACCCAATTTCAACAGTGCCTCAACAAAAACCTGCCAGCCTTAAAGAAATCTATTAACTAAAGTCTTAACCTTATTTTTTATTACTGTTTTGTATTTATGTATCTCTCTTTTCCTGTCTGGTTTTGCTGGAATCCAATCTGACCAAGGTCCAGACACACAACCGTTGAATGCTGTAACTTTAAAATAATACGTAATCTTTGGGTTTAACTTATTAACAGTAAAACTCTGCTCCCCTTCATTGTTATTTATGGGACTAAATATAGCCGCATACCTTTCATCACCTTTCTTATGACCATACATGACGGCATATCCCGTAATTTGTTCATTAACCGGAGTAAAAATAATCTTAGCACTACCTTTTGAAGTAGTAATTCTAAACAAATCAGGTGCAAATATTGGAATTCTGTCGTTGCATCTTGGTGCTTCCGGTGGCCCAGATGATTGATTGTTACTTCCACTATCATTACTCGGTGCAGATGTTGGTGCAGAAGTTGGACTTGGAGTTGGGGTCGGCGTTGCTGACGATGCCGCCAAGAAATAAGACGCTTGAGTCGCTGCAAAAGAGCAATAACCACTACTAACTACACAGGTTGGTGACGATAACCCAGTACTAGTCCAACCTACTGACAAAGATTCGGAACGATAAACATATAAAGTTTGTGAATCATAGGCCGATCCAAGATAAATACTTACAATTATTGGTTGACTAAATTTCAGTGTTGTTCCAGTAATACCCCACTGAATCGCTCCAGCCGCTGTGTAACCCACCTCAAGACCGGATATTGTTGACACATCAACTTGCGTTCCAGATATTAGATTTGCGTTAAATACCGCATCATTTAGTTCAGTAATAATAGTCCCCAGTGTCAAGCCAACACTACTGTTTGCCCCAGTACCCCCAATATTTAATGTTAAATTATTTGCTGCTGTAATTGACGTAGCCGTCTCAGGAGCACTTCCTCCCAAAGTCAGTTGGCCTGTGGTAATTAAATCTGGAAAATGACTTGTCGCCACATTTAAAGCGGTTGGATTTGCCTGCCATGCATCACCATCATAAAATACAGCCAAAGTTCCACCTGCATTTGTTAAATAATCATAAAAATTATTTGTTGCTGTTCCTGAAAGTAAATTTACATTCGTCCCAGCCAGTGGTGTTCCAGTTACACCTATACTTATACTCTCACTACCAGCCACAAGAGCTTCAGAAATTCCAATTTCTGAACTTACGGCAAATCTACTAGCCACATCAGTTCCAATGGCAAAGGTTGCACCAACATCGCTATACAATGTCTCACCAAAGGATAAGATAAACAAATTTGTAGCACTACTAGTTACGCTTGCCTCAGGACCCGTATTATCCAAAATAAATGAGGCTGTTGATACCGCCCCTTCAGCTAAATCAGCGTCTTGTGCCTGAACATGAATATAAAAAGTTCCGTCACCACTTGAATATGTAGTCCCAGTTAGACCCACACTATAACTTCCAGTAGGCACGCCAGATACTGACTGATCAATAGAAAAACGATAGCCGTCAGTGGATGGGGTTGCTGAGCTCCAAGTAAATGTTTTACTCTTGGCAGCCACTGCATCATTACTCAAACCTGTCACCGATGGACCGGCTGGAGCAGTAACCCCCAAACTTACTACAGAGTTATAAGCATTAATTCTTCTACCTGTCGACGTCTTACCAGCCAGTGACGCTAAAGTATCTCCATTACCTAATATATTGCTAATAATATCGCTCATTGAAGCTGACGGAGCTATTGACCATAAATATCCAGCCAAACCAGCTACATGAGGAGCCGCCATCGAAGTTCCCTGATAAAAGTCATACAACTCATCTGAACCATCCGTATAAGTAATAATTTCAAAGTTATCAACCTTACAGCCATCTCCTCCTCCATAACTTCCATCTGTATCCGTCGTCCATCTCAATCTATATTTAAAATTACTAGTCAAATCTGAAGCACTTATACCAACTTCATAAGTATAATAATACCCAGGCACAGCCCCTAATGCAGTTAGAGAATATTCATTCCATCTTGCTATCTCAGTAAAGGTTGTTCCATTACCACTAACTTCAAGAGCCATAAAATCACCCCCAAGCAAAGGATCTGTATTTTCTGTATCACACGCCGCGGAAAAACTAAACTTTGCATTTGATACTGTTGACAAATTTACAGTATCTGATGTCACATAAGAATCAACCCCTTCAACATAGGGATAATTTAAATCTCCATAAATTGCCATATTCACTGTACCAGTACCACCTAAATTATATGCTCCCCAACTAGCACCAAGATCAGAAGTCCAAGTTGAAGGAAGAGATCCACCACCAATAGAATTAAAGTCGTAATCGATTAACGCCGCCTCATCAATCGTACTATATATATCTACACCCGGTGCCGCCACATCAACTGAGGTACTACCAAAATTTGAAAAATCAGCCAATAAATCATTTTGATCTGTTGCCGCCACTGCCACAATGTTACTCAAAGTATAATCAGATGGATAATGATGAACCGATTCATTATCTTCTCCTTCATTTCCTGCTGCAGCCACAAAAATACCTCCAGCCGTTTCAAACCTGACTATAGCGTCATAAATTGTTGATGAGGGAGAATTACCCCCCCAGCTTGCGTTAATGATCTTTACTCCATTTTGGGTTGCAAAATCAATTGCCTTTGCTGCCGCAGTTGAGCTTAAATCAAATTTAAGAGCCATTATTTTCACATTTGGGGCCACTCCTGCAATACCTTTACTGTTGTTTCTCTCAGCAGCGATAGTTCCCGCAACATGTGTTCCGTGAGAACTATCAGTTGGCAATGGATCATTGTCTTCACTATCGTATCGATAATCATAACCATGTAAACATCCGCCTAAAGCATTTCCGTCTTCATCTTTACAACTTGTTCCATCCCACATTACCCCACTCAAATCTGGATGATTATATGCCACCCCAGAATCAATCACCGCCACTACTACTTCCGTACTCCCCGTTGTCAAAGCCCAAGCTCGTCGAACATCAATATCCGCACCGCTAGTCCCAATAGCCGTTAATCCACTTCCCAAAGTTATACTCTGTCCAAAGTTATCCAAACCCCAAAGATTATCCTTATATGTATCATTTAAACTCAAAGTAGTAAGTTGTTGATAATAATTCGGCTCAGCATATTCCACATTTGGATCGGACATTAAAGTGTTAATGACCTCATCAACCTGCTGACCTTCACCAATCTTTAGGACAACAATGTTACCACTTTTTATTGTGTCTCCAGTTTCATAACCATTTGTTAAATCAAATATCAATTTCCTTACCTGACTTGTCAAAGAAAAAGTTGAATTTAGATTTATTTTATCTTTTTTAAATTTAACGACCACCTCTCCTGCAACATAAGCTTTGTTATCAATACTAGTTTTCTCCTCTTGAAGTATTGGAGGTCTTTCAACTCCAAATACAACCTTTCTTTCTCCCAATATCAAAGCAAAAAATAAAACCAAAACCACAAAAAACCAATTTCTTTTAATACTTTTCATTTATAAAAATAAATATAGTGATATTTCAGTATGAATTAAGATAAATATAATTGCAAGACGTATTAACCAGCGCCGCCACCGCCACCACCACCGCCACCACCACCACCACCCGAAGACCCTCCACTACTACCTACCCCCGATGCTCCATAGCTTGAGTTGACTGCACTACTTATACTATTCATTGCCTCTCCTATTGAAGCCAAGCTTTGTCCAAAGTTACCAACCCCCCCCACATCGCTGCCACTTCCCCAATACGACATCAGCATCCCCCTATCACTATCACTTAAATTTATTGGTAGCTCTGATAGCGTCTTTATTGAGATTCCCAATACAGTTCCATAAACCAAATACTTTTCCCAAATCACCACCGAATCAATCGGTTCTTTTATAGTTTGCTTATACTCTTTTAAGTGCTTCTTAAAACCTATCCACTTTGCCGCCTCTTCCTGCCCTTTCTCAGTCCTTTTATGCCCAAAAGAAGACATCAAAAAACCAATCACCATTAGAAGAAAAGCCAAGCTTACGTTTAAAAATGCCCCCAAAACAGCTATTACTCCCAATGGAGTAAGTAATCCAGCCGTAAACATTCCCACAAAAAAAATAATAATTGACAACCAGGCAATGTATTTATCCTTCATCTTCTCTGCTGTCTCGTCAAAATATCCTTCATCTAGATTCTCTTTAAATACTTTTTTGGGAAATGTACTCATCAAAAAAGTTCTCGACGAACTTTGATGAGCTCTAAACCAAGCACTAATATCATCAAGACACAGTTTGTTTTTGCTCCCCATTATTCTTTCGAGTAATTCAACAATCAACATCTGAATGGTTGAAGCATTTTTTTTATTTTCTCCTATTGGCTCTAAATAATATTTATATTTTTTAAATATGAAGCCCTCCTTTTGATCACTCCGACTTATTTTATAAAACCTATCATTTACCAAAGACAAAATTGTTGCTGTCAAAGATTTTGTCGTAATCCCCTCACTCCCAGAAATTAATTGCTCTACCTGAGCTGGATCAATTTCGCTTGGTGGTTCCCACCATCTCCCAGAAAGTGAAGCTTGAGGCAAAGCTTTATCCTTTCCATACTTTATAAATAAACCTATTTTCTTTGTTATTTCCCAAATTTGCCAGCCAGCCATTGTCAAAAAAAGACCTCCAGCCAAATACCCTATCATCCTCGTTCTTTTTTTATCTGCTTCTGTTTTGGCGATAAAACCTTCTTCTTCGCCCAATATCTTATCTCTATTTTTATTTCCAACTACCCCACTACTAAAAGTATTTTTTGGAAGCAAAATCCTAGCTTCAAAAAATGTTTTACTAGAAAGATTTGATACATTCATCTTGACCAATCTACTGTCAGGAATCGAAATCCTCCCCTCCAAAGGTCCGTGTGCCCATGCTTGAATTTGTTTTCCATCAATTCCTAAGGGCAAAATAAAATCGACATTAACCTCACTTTGTCCCAAATCCCAATCATCTCCAATTGCCTGCCAGTAGACTTCTGCCACATCATCATGCAAGGTCACCGCATTTTCAACTTCATATCTCAAAGTAAAAGTTTTCTTTTCATAGTTGGCACTGTAAAACCACTTAATATAGTACCTATCTCCCTCATCGGTAACATAAAAAGTATTTGGAATTTTTTCTTCACTATTATTTTTAGGTCTGTAAAAACCATTTTCGTCAGAAACATAAAAATTTTTTAAAATATAAGGTACATCCCTTTCCCCTTTCTTGTTTATGTATTCATAGGCATAACTATAATCCCCTTCAAAATTAAACACCCTTTCTTCTTCGACTAGCATCGAACCATCACGATTGACAGTCGCCACAATATTTACTGGACCTACTGTATATGATTTTGCTTCAACTTGATTTATCCCTAAAAAGAACCAAAAAAACACTACAATAAACCACATAAACTAATTCTACACCAGTTATATTATCTTCGGTAAAAAAATCATCAATCCTATTGCCGCACTCACAAATGCCATAACCAGTACTGCCCCAGCAGCCAAATCACGAGTCACTCTTGTCTCTTCATATTCACATTTATTTTTTCTTTTGACTATATTCGCCAATTCTTCAATACTTGAGTTAAACAATTCTGCCCCAAATACCAAAGCAATCAAAATAAAAACAATATACCATTCAATTCTAGTTAAACCCAAAAACCAACCCATCACAATAACCAAAACCGCCATTATTCCATGAACCCTCATGTTTCTCTCTTTAAATCCCTCAACAATCCCTCTTGTGGCATAAAAAAAACCCTTAAAAAATTTATAAAACCACAATTTGCTCATACAACCATTCTATCCTAAAAAGAAAGTTTTTTCTTTTCTTCAAGATAGTGCTTTACAAAACTATATGATTTATTTATCAGCAAAATAGTCACCAACCACCACGTCCCCACCACATATCCCGCCAACACATCGCTCGGATAATGAACCCCAAGGTAAACTCGGCTAAAACCTATTAGTAAAATCATTCCTAGAGCCCCAATCATTATCAATAAACTACCTTTTTTTCTCCTCGTAAGATGGTAATAGTAAAATGCTATTGTCAAATAAAAAATTGTCGAATTCATCGTATGACCAGAAGGAAAACTATATGAAGACATCGCCACCAAAGGTGACATCATTGGTCTAGGCCGCTGAATAACTTCTTTTAAAAATAAGTTCAACAACAAGCCTGTCGCAAGAATAATTGTAAAAGATAAAGCCTCACGCTTTCTCTTCTTCCAGAGAAAAAATGAAACCAGTACTAAAAAATTAATCAACAAATAATCAGCACCAAAATCAGTTATAAATTTCATCATCCCAGTTAAAAATGGATCTCTGATTTCATATATGTATCTTGAGACTAAAACATCAAAGTTGGCAATGTTAATCAAAAATAATTCCCTATAAATTTTAAAAAAAATCATCGCCATACCAATACTTAAAACTAGTCCCAACACTATTTCCGCCATCAACATGATAAAAAACTTTGACCGAAAGATTACTTTCCTCACTTCTCAATTATATCTAAGAACTAAAAATGCTACTATACCTATCAGATTACTACTATGGCCTACCATCAAAAAGACTCCCTCTCTCAAAATTTTATAAAATATCCCGAGCTTGCTACCGAGCTTCTAGCCTCTTCAGATATTACCAAAAACGATCTAGTTTTAGAAATTGGACCAGGTCATGGAGTCATAACCAAAGAATTAGTGAAAGTTTCTAAGTCAGTTATCGCCATAGAAAAAGACAATATTTTAGCCAATAATTTAATTGAAAGCACAAAAAATATCCTCAATTTAAAAGTTCACACAGAAGACTTTTTGAAATTCAAATTGCCTACAACTCCTTACAAAGTTTTTGCCAACATCCCCTTCTCCATAACAGCTGAAATTATAAATCGTTTCCTAAAAAGTACCCCGCTTCCCGACTCTATGTATTTTCTAATGCAGTACGAAACTGCAAAAAAATTTGTTGGTTGCCCAGAAACTCAAAGTTCACTCCTCACAAAGCCTTGGTATGAAATAAAAATTATTGGTGATGTTGACCGTAGCAACTTCACCAAAAAACCCCAAATCATCGTCGTCTTTATTGAATTTAAAAAACGTCCTCTTCCCTTCATCAAGGACGATTACAAAACAGAATACAAAGACTTTGTCATCTATGGGTTTAGTCAATGGCAAGCTACCTTTCTCGATTCCTATAAAAAAGTTTTTACCTATCCTCAACTCAAAACCCTTGAAAAAACATTTAAATTAACCAACCTTAAACCCACCCAAGTCTCCTTTGATACTTGGCTTCAAATATTTAAGACTTATCTTCGAATTGCCAACAAAAAACAAAAAGAAGAAATCAATACCTTTCGATCTAAAAATTTATTTTAGCGCTTAAACTCAACTTCTTTTATTAATCTTGATTACATCTCTATGTAGTTTTTCCAGCCTTTTTTCAATATCCTTTATCGCCAAGATTACTTCATCTTCCTCCTGTTCGTCTTCATCAATATCCTCTGTAATCTCTTTAACATCATCTCCCAAATCTTCAACATCCTCCTGGATATCGTCTATATCCTTTTCCACCCCAGCCAAACTTTTTGTAGTTTTGTTAACTGTCATCTGAATAAAAATTGCCAAATATATTGCCTCAAGTGACAACACTGTCGTCAAAACCAACAAAACATCGTCAAAATTTACTCCAAATAATGTCAATGAAAAAACCCCAATAAATATTAGTGTATGAACCACAATAGAAATAGGAGTTCCAACTGCAGTTGTCAATTTTTCAGAAATTATTTCTAATCTTTTCATGAAATAAATTCTACCAATAAATAACCTCGAAATAACTTGTTGTTGATGAACTATCAAGTGTTCCCAATATTTGAGCCGAATTAACATGTTTTACTTTTGAAAAATTCATCGCCCCAATATTCTTCAAATATTCAAAAAGTATCGCCATCGTTTTAGGAGAATCTAAATGGTCATTATTCAGTTTTTGTAATGCCTCCACATCAAACTCTTCAATGTACTTCCAAGTTATAGAATCCTTTTCCAAAGCATCTCGAAGTGGTAGGTAATGGGAAAAATCAACAGAGGCCACCAACACTCCGTCTTCCCCTAAGCTCGATTTTAAGATCTCCACTATTTTTTTAATTTCTTCTTCTCGCGTCCGACTACTAACTAAGATACATGATATTTTTGTGTTTGGTAAATATTTTTGCAATACAGATCTTGGGGCAAAACAAGCGTGATCCCTATTTACTACAACTTCATCATGAGTAATTAATTTCTCACTTTTATAAACTAATAATTCATCATCACTCAACAAGTTTCCTCCTCCGAGTTCATCATGATTCGGACCCACAATGATAATATTTGATAAAACTCTACCCTGATTAGATATCTTTTTTCCCAAATCAATCATCAACTCTTGGGCTACCTCATGATGAGTTACTATTGCCCCCCTTATCTTTGGAGTCATTTCACTACCAGTAAAGCGATCTTTCAAAAAAGACACCAATAAAAACAAAAACAACAACCCAAAACTAAATACTAGAGTTCGATTCAGGTGTTTCGTCTCTTGGTGGCGCCTCAGTTTCTTCATTATTTTTAATACTCTTTAACTTTTTTTTCTTCCAAAAAGCCAAAGCTCCCAACATCGCTGTAAAAAATATAACAATGACTAAATTCTTCAGTGTCAAGTAATTCTTCAAATCTAACTTGATATCTTTTATACCACTTAATGCACTAATTCTTATCATATCTTCAACCATAAAACTCGATGACTCTGACCTCGCCCAAGTATCAGGGTAGTACATTTGTGAATAATAGGCCGGAGGCATATAAAAAGTTCCAGCATTAATAATCCTTGCCAAGTAACTAAATCGCTGGGTATTGCCAGAATAGAAAATAGGGATAATAACTCCGTCTTTTAAGAATTGCTTTTCCGTATAAATATCATCACTTTGATTGTCAGATTCATTTAATAATCTAGTATTTACTGGTACCAATCCTGAAGGTAGGTGGTCCTCTATAATCGCATATCCCCGAGCAATGTTATCTCCATCAGGAAAGCTTACATCTAAATTCACTCTCACCAAGTCCCCCGGAACAAAATTGTAAGCCTCGCCCTTTACATTTACAATCGTCTTTACAATTTTAACTCCATTGGATACTTCGGGTGATTTTGCATCTTTTATCCACCATTTTTGGTTAACTGTCGTATATAATTCCCCCTCACCTTTTTTTTCAATCCTAATTTCCTTATTTTTGGCATACAATTTCAAATCGATATTCACTAAAGCGGGTATAGTTTTTGATCCACTAAACATCCCACTTGCCAATTGTTCGCCGCCAGACATTACTCGATACAAAATGTTAGCTTCAGACTCCTTCACTGCCAAACTATAATCAATAATCGCCAATATTGTCTGGGCAGTTGTGTAAGTACTACCCCAATAATCATGATAGCGATTCTTCATTAAATAATTTATTGCTTTTGCCGCCACATCCTGATGGGCACCACTTTTCGCCAAAGCCTGTATTGCCAAAGCAGTACTAGCTTCCTTCGAACCAAAACGCTCTAAACTACCTGCATTCCAATGGACCCCACTATCAGTCACTGTCATTCTTTTTAGAAGAAGATCCAAACCACTTTTTGAGGAATCATTTATACCTGCTGTCAAGTTTGCCTGCACCGCCATTGCCAAAAAATCATCACTCACAGCTGATAAATCACCTTCTATCCCCCGATGATATTTTGAATCAGTAGCAAAAGACAATCCATAAGCCTTAATGATTTTATTTTCAAACTCTACATTATCAAAATTCTCTGATAGATATCTTAAGGCTTTGTTATACATCCCCTCATCAATACTTATACCCAAAAGTTTTGCTTCATTTAAAATTCTAAATACATAGGCCGAAACAAAGGCCTCCGGTTTACTCCCCTTCCACCACCAGCTCCATGAACCATCATAATTTTGCAATTCTCTTAACTTGTCAAAACCTTCACTCATAACTTGATACTTTGATTCAGATTTCAATGCTTCAGCAAAAAAAACGGGGTATTTCCGTGCCATCAACTTTGGTACCAAAGCACTCGTTGTTTGTTCAACACAGCCATAAGGATAATTAATCAAATACTTCAATGCCGTTGGTAGGGATCCCATTACTGTTGAACTCAAAGCAACTTCAACCTTTGATTTATTGATATCGTAAGCAATATTTGGCACTTGCAAAGAAATAGTTGATGACCCACTCCTAAAGTCTGATTTTTGCTCCCAATATCCTATACTACGTACCTCTATCTCTTGGACAACAGCATCTGACCTTCCCTTATCATCATTCACTTTGAACTCAAATTTTACTTTTTCCTTTGCCTCACCTACCTTTATCTGCCATACTACCTGAACAAAATCATTTGCTAAAACCTCTACCTTTTGTGACAAGGGGCTTAGAACCTCACCGGCATTAGTTACCAATTCTACTGTCGCCTTACTTTCAAGCTCACTATAATTATTGACCAAAGCTGATACAGTAATCGTGTCCCTTTCACCCAACACATTTGGTAGCACAGGTCTAATTGCCAAATCTTTACTTACCTTTATCTCGGTAAAACCCTGTCCAGCCTTGGTATCACTCGATGCCCCAATCGTAGTTAAAACCCACGTTGTCAGGTTATCTGGTAATTTGAATTTTACCTGAGTCCGGCCGTCACTTCCTGTATTTATTGATGCATTCCAATATGCCGTATCAGCAAAATTATCTCGTGTACCCCCACCCTTATCATTGTGAACATAGACACCCTCTGCAAAAAAACTATGATAAGTATCAGTCGTGAGGTTGTATACCTTGCTTGGTAAATTCAAGAATTCTATCGAATCAACGATTATTTTTTTATCTCCAATTCCAATCAATTCATCTCCAATACTAATTGTTCTTGCCTCAGCCCACTTACCATTAACCATTAATAAATGATTTCCCGTCAACTTTAATTCAGCATTAATCACAAAATACCCCATGGTAAATGTACTGTGTAACGCCGTCACCTTTGTCTTCATCATTTTTGCTGACTTTGGTGATACCCGGGTCAAAATCTTATCGCCTACCTTAATATCTTCAATCGGCTTAGAAATACTGTTAGCCATAAGTACCTTTGTCCCTGGCAAAAAACATCCTCCCTTCTCAGCACCTCCAATTACTGTAATACCCTCAAGAGAATGTGATTGTTGGGTTTCATCACCTCTTTTTTGCCAAAAAGTTTCAAATACGTCCCCATAATTTACGTCAGCCAAAGAGTATAGAGATTTATCAACCGCCCACAGCGCTAAGTTACTCTCAACAGGATTGCCAGCTTTATCGCGTGCCTCAACATTCACCGTTACTTCATCTCCTGGAGAATAAAGTTTCTTATCAGTATTAATTGTATAAGTAATTTTTTTATTAGAGGTATCAACTTCAACGTTCTGAATGTCTCCCTGAAGTCCCGTCACTTCAAATGATTTTGCTACCAAAAATATATTTGGCATATCATGTTCGCTTATCATCAATTCAACATCAGCTGAAGTTCCATTCATGTGTACCACTTGGTATCGATCCTGATACGCTCTTTCTACTCCAAAATAAATATCTCTATCTGGAATATCCGAACTAATATTTATTATCGCTTTATCCCCAGGGACATATTTCTTTTTGTCAGTAGTGATCCTTATAGTAGAATTACTGTTTTCCCCCTTATAGTTTGCATATTTATCAGAAACCCAAAGATAAAAGGTCTTCACCACCACATTACCTCGTTTGTCAGTCAT
This sequence comes from Candidatus Methanoperedens sp., assembly GCA_035562735.1. Lineage (GTDB taxonomy): Bacteria > Patescibacteriota > Microgenomatia > UBA12405 > UBA12405 > UBA12158. The sequence goes on along the minus strand of DATMWB010000014.1, from coordinate 720 downwards.
CTTTGTATTCAGTTCATAGCTTCCCTCTTTTGTTGGAGTAAAACTAAATACTGCCTTACCACTCTTATCCGAGTTTACAAAAAAATTACCCATATTTTCTTTCTCTTCACGATACTGTGGATATTTACTGTTCTCATCATTATATTTTTGCCACCAACGCCTGGCCACACCAATTTCTATATTTTGTGCCAAATTCACCCCTTTTTGATTTGACTTAACAATCAGGGGTAAATCCAACTTCTGATTAGTTTTTCCTCCATATCCTGTATCACTGTCACGGTATATCGATACCTCTCCCGAGCGAACCAACACATTGACCGCCGTTAAATTTTGATTCCCAGTGGCATCGGCATATGAAAATTCAACATAATACAGCTGATACTTCCCCAAAGAATCGTTTTTGTTTGTTGCCAAACTTACCTTTGCCTTACCTTTACTGTCCAAAGTTACGCTACCTGTCTCAATCTCATTCTGACCCCAAGCATGATAAAAATTACTCGCACTGATTGGGTAATAGTAGTCATAATCACCAAAACCCTGACTAGCAAATATTTTATAATTTACCACTTCAGAACTTAAAGGTTGTCCAGAAAAATACTCACCCTTTACCTCAACATCAATCTCATCACCTCTAACCACCTCCATTACCTTGCTTTCTGCCTCAATAAAATATTCAGGTTTTCTATAATTCTCAACTTTAAAATTTATTGCCTCATCATA